>NZ_WLUG01000047.1:0-61681 GCF_009706505.1 Providencia sp. wls1922
AAGGGTTAAATATGCAGCAGGGCAATAAACAAATTGAACGGTTACTCACTATTATGGCGCGTTTGCGAGACCCGCAAAATGGCTGTCCGTGGGATACGCAACAGACATTTAAAACCATTGCCCCTTATACCCTTGAAGAAACCTATGAAGTTCTAGACGCCATTGAACGGGAAGATTTTACCGACTTAAAAGGCGAGTTGGGGGATCTTCTCTTTCAAGTGGTGTTCTACGCGCAAATGGCACAAGAGCAAAATCTATTTGATTTTGATGATATTTGCCAAGCTGTCAGCGACAAACTTGAACGCCGCCATCCTCATATTTTCGACGAAAACAACCAACTCAGCAGCCAAGAAGCCATTGCAGGTTGGGAGCAGCGTAAAGCCAAAGAGCGTGCAGAGAAAGACCAATACTCAGTGTTGGATGATATCCCGAATGCACTTCCTGCCTTAATGAAAGCCTATAAAATTCAAAAACGTTGTGCCTCAGTAGGCTTTGATTGGGATACACTGGGTCCTGTGGCTGGTAAAGTCACCGAAGAGCTAGCGGAAGTGATGGAAGAAGCCACTCAAGCAGTAGTGGATGAACAGCATCTTGAAGAAGAAATTGGTGATTTACTGTTTGCGACAGTGAATTTATCCCGCCATTTAGGGCACAAACCTGAGCTTGCCTTACAAAAAGCGTGCAGTAAGTTTGAACGCCGTTTTCGTGAAATCGAAAGACGATTAGCAAAAACTGGCAAATCGACAGAAACTGCTACACTTGATGAGATGGAAGCATTGTGGGTGTCTATCAAATTAAATGAATAACCCAATTCAGACAGCTAAATTTTGCAAAGAATGCTCGTCGATAATGATAGTCACGGATTGAAATAGTTATTCAAAATCAAACAATCGGCAAAATGATGTTTTTTCAGTGATAGATTAAGCTGAAAGGATTTAGCATTTACACAAAAATGTGTTAATCTTGCAAAACAGTTGAATAGCACCCTAGAAAGTGACTATTTATCAAACGATAAATATTTTTATTTTTAACTTGCTGATTTATTTAAGGTATTAATGAAAACTAGCCTTATTGCGCTTAGAACATTTGTAGGAGATTTAAGGTTCGGGTATACTGTTTTCCCGTCCTGTTATATCCATCATCTTTTAAACCTAAACGTTCAGGTTCAGCATGAAAACTAATTATATTTTTGTGACCGGCGGGGTCGTATCCTCTCTGGGTAAAGGCATTGCCGCAGCCTCCTTGGCGGCTATACTCGAAGCCCGTGGACTCAATGTGACCATTATGAAACTGGATCCCTACATTAACGTAGATCCAGGCACAATGAGCCCAACCCAACACGGGGAAGTTTTCGTTACAGAAGACGGCGCTGAAACTGACTTGGATTTAGGTCATTATGAGCGTTTTATTCGTACCAAAATGACACGTCGCAACAACTTTACGACTGGACGTGTTTATTCTGAAGTCCTGCGCAAAGAGCGTCGTGGCGACTACTTAGGCGCGACCATCCAAGTTATTCCTCATATCACTAATGAAATCAAAGATCGCATCATCCGTGGTGGTGAAGGTCATGACGTCGTATTAGTCGAAATCGGCGGTACAGTCGGTGATATCGAGTCTCTACCATTCCTAGAAGCTATTCGTCAAATGGCTGCAGAAGTGGGCCGTGAGCGCACACTGTATATGCACTTAACCTTAGTGCCATACTTAGCGGCTGCGGGCGAAGTGAAAACAAAACCAACACAGCACTCTGTGAAAGAGTTACTGTCAATTGGTATTCAGCCAGATGTGCTGATCTGTCGTTCAGATCGAGTCATTCCTGCGAATGAGCGCGCGAAGATTGCCCTATTCTGTAATGTTCCAGAAAAAGCGGTTATCTCTCTGAAAGACGCAGATTCAATCTATAAAATCCCTGGCATGCTGAAGGCGCAAGGTTTAGATGAATACATCTGTAATCGCTTCCGTCTTGACTGCAAAGAAGCTGATTTATCTGAGTGGGAACAAGTTATTTACGAAGAAGCCAATCCAGCAGGTGAAGTTACCATTGGTATGGTGGGTAAATATGTAGAATTACCAGATGCATACAAATCAGTTATCGAAGCACTGAAACATGCGGGTCTGAAAAATCGCTTAACAGTGAATATTAAGCTGATTGATTCTCAAGATATCGAAACCCGTGGCGTTGAGTTACTCAAAGGTCTGGATGCGATTTTAGTTCCTGGCGGTTTTGGTTCTCGTGGTATTGAAGGCAAAATTCTGACGGCACAATATGCCCGTGAGAATAAAATTCCTTATTTAGGTATTTGTCTGGGAATGCAAGTCGCTCTCATTGAATTTGCACGTAATGTTGCGAATATGAAAGACGCGAACTCCACTGAGTTTGATGCAGATTGCAAATTCCCAGTTGTTGCGCTGATTACTGAATGGCGTGATGAAGATGGTAACGTTGAAGTGCGTTCTGAAGAGAGCGACCTTGGCGGTACAATGCGTGTTGGTGGTCAGCAATGTCATTTAACCGATGGCAGTTTAGTGCGCGGTATGTATGGCGCAGAAACAATTGTTGAACGTCACCGTCACCGTTACGAAGTGAATAATCTGCTGTTGAAACGTATCGAAGATGCGGGTCTGAACATTGCAGGTCGTTCCGTGGATAATAAACTGGTTGAAATCATTGAAAATCCAAACCACCCATGGTTTGTGGCTTGCCAGTTCCACCCTGAATTCACTTCGACCCCAAGAGATGGTCATCCGTTGTTTGCAGGTTTTGTTAAAGCCGCTGGTAAGTACCAGAAAGGTGAGTTGAAATAAGATACGGGGAAGTCGGCAATTTTCGCCAACTTCCCGAAATTTAACTTGTACTGAGGAAAACCTAATGTCCAAAATTGTTAAAGTGATCGGTCGTGAAATCATTGATTCTCGTGGTAACCCAACTGTTGAAGCTGAAGTACATTTAGAAGGTGGTTTTGTTGGTTTAGCTGCGGCTCCATCAGGCGCATCTACAGGTTCTCGTGAAGCACTGGAACTGCGTGATGGTGATAAATCACGTTTTCTGGGTAAAGGTGTTCTGAAAGCTGTTGCCGCTGTTAACGGTCCAATCGCTCAAGCAGTTATCGGTAAAGATGCTAAAGATCAAGCAAATATCGATAAAATCATGATTGACTTAGATGGTACTGAAAACAAATCTAAATTCGGTGCAAACGCAATTCTGGCAGTTTCTTTAGCAAACGCAAAAGCAGCAGCTGCGGCAAAAGGTATGCCTCTGTATGAGCATATTTCTGATCTGAATGGTACTCACGGTCAATACTCTATGCCTCTGCCAATGATGAACATCATCAATGGTGGTGAGCACGCAGATAACAACGTTGATATCCAAGAATTCATGATCCAACCTGTTGGCGCACCGACTCTGAAAGAAGCGGTACGTATGGGTTCTGAAATTTTCCATCACTTAGCAAAAGTACTGAAATCTAAAGGTATGAATACGGCTGTTGGTGATGAAGGTGGTTATGCACCTAACTTAGAATCTAACGCTGCTGCACTGGCTGCTATTAAAGAAGCGGTTGAGCAAGCGGGTTATGTTCTGGGTAAAGATGTGACTCTGGCGATGGACTGCGCAGCTTCTGAGTTCTACAACAAAGAAACTGGCAACTATGAACTGAAAGGCGAAGGTAAAACCTTCACTTCACAAGAGTTCACTCATTACTTAGAAGAACTGACTAAACAATACCCAATCGTTTCTATCGAAGATGGTTTAAACGAATCTGACTGGGATGGTTTCGCATACCAAACTAAAGTTCTTGGTGACAAAATCCAATTAGTTGGTGACGATTTATTCGTAACTAACACTAAGATCTTAAAAGAAGGTATCGAGAAAGGCATCGCTAACTCAATCCTGATCAAATTCAACCAAATTGGTTCTCTGACTGAAACATTAGCTGCGATTAAAATGGCGAAAGATGCTGGCTATACTGCCGTTATCTCTCACCGTTCAGGTGAAACTGAAGACGCAACTATTGCTGATTTAGCGGTTGGTACTGCTGCAGGTCAAATCAAAACCGGTTCTATGAGCCGTTCTGACCGTGTTGCTAAGTATAACCAACTGATCCGTATCGAAGAAGCTCTGGGTAACAGCGCACCATTCAACGGCCTGAAAGAAGTTAAAGGTCAAGCGTAATTTATATTCGCTTAGATTAAATTGAGAAAAGGGACGAGAAATCGTCCCTTTTTTTTATTTAAAAAAAATGCTTTTGAAAGTATTTAAAATCTATAAATAATACAGATTAACTCTATTTAGTCATTTTGAAAGTTTGTGTTAGTAATAGGATAACAATCTAATAGGATTGTTGTATTAACTAATATGAATACTAAATAGGGATATAATTATGCCGACAAATAGTCGTAATTCATTGTTAACTGAAACAAAACATCTTTATCAATATGCCAATAGTAATACGGCTATTAAGAAATTAGTGATGGAGATAAAGACAGAATATAAAAATAATGGATCTTGGAGTTCATCTTCAGTTAAAAAACTAAAAATAATAGAATCAAATCTTTCAAATTTTATATATAAAAAATACAGTTCAAATAAGCCTATAGATGCAAGCAGCTTAACTAGTGAAGAGCAAAAAGAATATTTGGATAAGTTTAAATTATTAGCTGAAAATAATTCAAATATTGAAATTAGAATTCAAGGAAAAAATGAAGACTATTTTAGTCACTTATCGGATAGTGATCTCTTAGATGGTGATGCTTATCGTCTTTTACCCAAGGACTTCAATGGGCGATATAAAAATAATTCGATGTTAATGTCACGATTAACAATTAATGTGAAAAAAGAGCATTACTTTTCATTAGCTGAAGCACTAGTCTATTTGTATGAACGAGATCCTCATAATAAAATTATGCAGTCAAAGATTATGGGACCTAAAAAATTAGGTAACTTAACAGATCAAGCTGTTATTTATTTTCCCAATGCAAATTTACAAGATGCAATTGAGATTGCGAATGAATTAAAGGAACTATTACCTGAAGATGCATTTGTTGAACATGTACCTATAGGGATGCACCGTATTGATAAGGGAATCTCTTATTCTGAAACCTTGAAAAATCAATCGAGCAGCCATGGAGAAGTAAGAGCAGAGATAATGGCTAAAGCTGTGTCCGAGTCATTATTAACAGGGACGCCTGTAGAGGAGTGTCTTGACCATCAGCTAAGTATCTATGGTTATTCAGTTGAAAATCCAGCATTGATCTCTCAATCCGTTCGCGAGGCTAGTCATGATATTAGTTTAGCTGGCAGCAATCATGGGGTAGAGGTATTACCCAGTAAAGATATTAATATTTTTAAACAGGATCCTATAAATTTTTCTCAGCAGTATATATTGAATGCGAAAGAATTGAATACAATTTTACAGTTACCATCGGAAGGCAAAGTTATTTTTAATAAAAAGATTGGTCACGGTTATTTTATTGAGTATGTAGATGATAGTTATAGAAATGATGACTTTAATTCTATTGATTGCTATTTTTTAGAATCAAAAATGAGAAGTAAAGATAGTCAACAAGTTGAATATATTGATATCCCTAAAAAAAATTCGGAAATACAATTTTTATTTACAGGGCAATTGCGTGGTGGTTCTATTATTGTTACAGAATTGAATAGTGAAACATATCGAGTATATAGGGATAATCGAAGTGATGCATCTTTATTATATGATAATGTCGTGATGGCTATTGATGAGCGAGATTACAATATTAAAGAACATAATATTACTAAAGCTAGCGTATTTATGCATTATAATGATGGAGAGTGGAGCCTTATTTTTCAGCCGCAAAGAAACGATAGTTCATTAAATCCAGAAAGTAATATGGTTATAAGGCAAAAGCCTGGAGATTACTCAAGAAAGCAAAGAATGCATGATTTTTATATTTATAGAAATAAGATACATCAAGAACTGAAAGATTTGGCTAGTAATCTAAATATTATATTTAGTGATATACCTGAAAGTGAAGATATGTTGCAAGAGCCATTAGAGCAAAGTGCATCAGTAAACACTTGGTTGGATATAGGTGAGTGTATAAAATTAAAATTAGATATCCAAAATAATAAGCTAAATGAAAAATGTAAATTCTTAGAATTTTAACTTTCCAATACAACCGATAGCAATAAAAGACAGTATCTAGAAAGCCTTATTAAAACGAATAAAACGATTGTTTCATTGAATAAAAGAAAATACGGGAATTTACTTTATGCTTTACGAGAGGTGGAACGGAGTTGGATATGGATCAGTACTAAAGAAAAACATGGGACAGATGCTGTTATTCAAACAATTGATCATGATGAAAATATAGAAGTAAATGCCAGCTCCGAATACCACCTTACTATTAATGAACGCTATGAAAATTTAATTTATTCACATAAGTTAACTCGAAACCTACGATTTAAAAATGAATTTAACCTAGGTATTGAAAATTATAAAGAGATTAACATTCCTGGTTTTGATGTATCAATGAATTCAAATAAATTAAAGAAATTGTATGTTACTGGAGAATATACAGCAAAAGAAAGAGGTGCACTATATCGCCAAATTCAAGATGTAAGTTATTCTGAATATATTTCAAAGGTTTTAAATCAAACAGGGAAGATTAGTGAGTTATTTTCTTCTTTAGGCAGTAAAACAAATCGGTTAATACCACAAGATTTTTATTTATCATTAATAAGAAGTGATTCAGGTGGTCGCTGTTACCCTTTAGTGAGAACGATGTCTGTAGCATTAGCTCTTAATGGACATACAGGTGCTGATAGATTTATTGATAAGCTATATATGGCAGCGGCAGCGCCTGAAAGTAAGGATGCGCTATTATTACAATCGTCACTCAAAAATCTTCATTCCAATGTTAGTGCGGTTGAATCCTCCTTTTCTCATGGCGTGATGGAATTGAAGAAAATACAGACATTACTAGATATCAATGAAGAAACAAAAATGTTTGCAATGAACAGTAAAAGCCATTCGATGCTAGTTGGGAAGGTTGTAGAAAATGGGAAAAGTACATATTATTTTTACGATCCTAATTTTGGTTTATTTTCCTTCAAAAATAGTAAACGATTATTTGCAGCCTTAAAGATTTTTTTTATTGATAAGAAAATGGCAAGTTATTATAGCGCTTTTGAGCGTAATAATAATCCTGCATTTGAGTTAGTCTTTATTGATGTCGGTCGTATGAAAGATGTTCCTATCGGTAATCATTTGACTGTAAATGACTTAGTTTCATCTGAAGAATTATCAATAAAGTCATTAAGAGAAAAGGAAATCGAGGATTTATTCCATCAACAAAATGAAATTATCCATGACACTCAATTGAAAACATCTTTAGTGATTTTAGATGCGGAGCAATGGGCTGAAAATATCGATCAATCTCTAACAATATTAACAACAGAAAATAAATTGGATGAAAACTGGATACCATTATTTTCGTCAGTAGAGTCATTGGGTAATGAAAATTACAAAATTCAGTTCGTTAATATTAAGGACTCAAAGTTAACTTGTTGGGTTGAAACTAAAGATAGTGTTTTTATGCGATTTCAGCGCCATTCCTTAGAGCAAATGGGAATCTTCAGACAATATTATACATTTGAAGAAAACCATCTACGTGAAAAGTTTGGTGAAGCAAGTTCTTCATCATTTGATGGATTAAATGCAGGTATTGCAATCCAATCAATAATTCAATGGGCAGAAGAAAAGAATCATAATAATGTATCAAAAGGAAAAATATCATCAAATTTATATTTAGCATTAAAAATTCATAGCTATGTTAATTACTCAATGATGGCACATGGTGCAATGAATGACATAGTAAAAATCAATGATATTGTTAAATTAGAGCTAGCTCAAGAAAATGAAATAGCAGGGAAAGGAATGAATTTTTTCTTTTCATCAATGACAAAAACAGCGAATGAAGGAATGACAGTTATTTTTAGTGGGGCCTTAGTTGGTTTTGATGCTTATGAATTATCAAATGCGGAAAATGATCCTGAACGTATTATATTTGGCACTCAACTTGCTTTTGACTCTGCTAGTTTTGCAGCAGGCTCTGGAGGAATAGGATTAGGTATTGCTGGATGTACAGGGGCCGCAAGTGCTTTAGGGAGCGCTAGTGTTCTTGTGGCAGGGTTAGGTATCGGATTTGTTGGATTAGCACGTAATTTTGCAATCATTGGTGAGGATGCAAAGGCAGTTGGACGCTATTTTTACACACTAGATGAAGCTTATAAAGGTAATGGTTTTGATTATATTTCAGATAAAAATATGCTCATTCCAAAATTTGGTGCGGTATTTAGTACTATCTCTCTTAGAGATAGTAAAATTGAATTTGATAGTCAGTATATATATCGTACAAAACCGAATTCAGCAGGAGGTGGACGGAAAAATTATATCTTTTGGGCTGGTAATTTTCCCTCGATGCTATTGGATAAATCTAAAGCCATAAATATTCGTCAAGGAATTGGTTATGAAAACAAAGAGCGTGATATTGATTTTCAACATGTGGACACAATAATCCTTCCAGTTATACCTAAGTCTTATATAAAATACAGTTATAACTTATGGCCCGGTTGTACATCGCGTAATGATAGTGGCTTTAATGTTATTAGGCGTTTAGAGAAAAAAGATAACTTTGATTATGACTTTTACATATTCCCAAGTGAAAATACGATTACCCAAATTTTTCATGAATATGTAGATACATCTATAAATATTGTTCTTGATAAAAAGGACCGTAATTTAGTTATACCTCAATTAGCATCGGAATGGTATGGAAAGATTGAGTATCATATACAAGGCTATGGCGGTACATATAAATTAACGTTGAATAAAGGTGTTAAAATTAAGCTAACTGATGATTCATCTAATAATCAACATTCTAAGTGGATTATTGATATTAGTCAGTTAGGAAGTAATTATGTTGAGATAAAAAATGGTCAGTTGATAGTAGATGGAATCATTATTGATGTCGATTCCAGTAGTATTCAAGGAATGATACTATTTATTGATAAAAATAATGAAATACAAAAAGTTACTTTCTCATCACAACAAATGAGTATCCTTAGTGAAGATGAAAAAAAATGGAAAGAGGGGCCACAAGGTTTAACTCAACATTTACAACATTACGCTGAACAGAATCAAAATCATGGGCAATATGTTGTGATAGAAAATCATCAATATAATAATGAAAATGTTGGGCGGGCGTTCTATGAAGTCAGTTCTCAGCGCTATATTTTTATTAGTAGTACGAATGAAAATAAACAAAATGCAGTTTTTAGCACAACTGTTGGTCAAAACGCTTATTTTTACTTGCCGGAACAGAAAAAGATATGGGAAGTTGATATTGCTACAGGTGTGATTAATGCTGAATACCAATTAGAAAATAAAAATAATCGGAATTTTGAAATACTACAATTATGGAAAGGTGATGGACATATTTATTTTTCGTGCCGTTATTCTGATACTTATGAAGTTGCCAATTTTCAGCTTAAGGAAAATCAAGTCGAATTATTGGGTTTAAATGCAGATTCAAGATTATTAATGCGTCTTGCAGAAACGCCGACTCAATCTTCATCACAATCCCCTCACTCATTTCTACAGAGTTATATGCTTAGCAGTACCTATAAATTACATGGTCAACAAGTACAACATATGGATGCGATTTTAGGTCAAACAGTTACTATCTCAGGCGTCGATGGTAATCAAGCATTGCACCGCTATTGGTTGAGAAAAACGGATGGTTTACTTATCAAACCTAATTTATCCCCTTCTTTAGGCTATGGAGAAACACCGACAAATATTCGATTACACCAAAGTCATTGGCCTATTCCATCTGACCTCACATTAGTTGGTAGTTTGTTCGATAAACAAGGTACTGAGATTTTCTATTTTTATAGCAAGAAGAATAAGGAAGTTTATCGCCAAGAAGGGCCAGGACAAGATGTACTTAATGTGATTAAACCGACCGCATGGTTCTTAAATACCCCTTTTAGTTTACAAAATGTGGTGTTCTTACAGGGGAAAATTTTTATGTCTGATGCGGATGGAATTGTCAGCCGAATTGATGCAGAAGGGAAATTCCATGTGGTTGCAATCAATGAAACTTGGTTTAATCAACGAGCGGAATGGTGGAAAGCATTAGGTGATTACTACTGCTGTCAGCCTATTATGTTAATTGGATTACAGGATTCGACAGGTCAAGACTCCTTTCCCGGTTGGTTTGTTAATGGTGAAATTGTGATAGCACACGAATTATCACTGAAAAATGAGATTAAATTTTTGGGTTTTGATGAACAGAAATCAAGTGCTTTACTTTTCGATTCTACGACAAAAAAATTGTATAGGCAGCCTGTGGTGAGTGAACGCCAATTACGGTTGGCGTTTGCGCAAGGCTCAACACTTTTAAAGCATGAGGATCTACCTTCTGCTGAGGATATTTATCCCAATTTGCAATTTTCAAATATTAAACAGATTGGTCACGGGCTATTACTTTCAGCGGTGAGCGGTGAGATTATCTATATCGATATACTAGAAAATAATGGAATGCATATAGGCTCTTCGCTAGTCATACGTGGTGGAAGAGAGAATGATGTATTGTCTCCATCGACCATTAAGAATGTCAAAAATATCGTATTAAGCGCAGGTGAGGGTGAGGACACTTACTGGATTTCACAAGAAGTTTGGCAGCACTATCATGGAATTATCATTGATAATAATTCACATGACTTAAAGTTGGATACATTGATATTACCCATTGAAAACATAGATGAGCTACTCGTGAATCAACATGGGGATGATTTATTGATTACGGATGTTAGCCAAAATACTGTACTGGTTTTACGTCAGGTTTTTGGGGATCAGAAAGCGTCTCATCAACATTTGCAATTACGTTTTATTAACCAGCCAAATAGTATTCCTCTTGAGGAATTTATGAGTCAACATCTGCTCATAATGACTGACGACTTGGTAGAAACAAACATTAGCATACCAAACTACAGTGATATAGAGAGTGACGTGGATATATCACTATTGTCAGGGTACACATCCAGTCTTGAACAAAAAGAATCTTTAGGGGTATCAGGAATGCAGACTGAGCAGCTGCCTCAAAAGAGACTATATTATAGCCTGTTAAATTCCCCTTCCTAAGATAACAAAGAAAAATGTAAGCCAGTCTAAGTTACACAATTAGCTGGCTTACAGTTCACAAAATGAATATAGGACGATTTATCTGAACTATCAAATTGTTATATGTTTTTAAAGGGAATAATTTATAGAAGGGAAAGTAGTGAGTTATGCTTGCCTATACCTTGTTTTCGGTAATTAAATTGCGATTTTTGTGAATCGCTAGCGAGATTTTTAAGATTTTAGCTATAAAGCAAATAAATTGCGCGGCTCAGATCGCAGTTTTAGGTTATCTACATTTCCATCTCATTAAATTAACTCTATATTTTACCTCCTGTAAAAAATGATTAACAAAAATTACTTGAAAACTTAAATTGCTTCCGAGCTATGGAGTAAACATGGATGCTTCTGAATCTTTGACACCAGCAGTTCCTCCAACCCCTTCTAATAAGCGTGGTTGGATAATTTTAGCTGTTGATGTTGTATTACTGATTTTACTGTTGAAATATTTGCCTTTTGATGACAAAGCAAACGCTGGGCTGGCCTTAATGGTTTTTGTCGGTGTGCTTTGGCTGACAGAGGCTATTCACGTGACCATTACCGCACTTTGTATCCCATTATTGGCAGTAGGTCTCGGATTAATGGGAACAGGGGATGCTTTAAAAGCATTCGCAAACCCAATTATCTTCTTATTCTTTGGTGGATTTGCACTAGCAACTGCATTGCATATTCAAGGTCTTGACCGCCTGATTGCTAACCGCCTGCTGATGGCAGCACGTGGACGCTTATCTGTTGCAGTGATTTTGCTGTTCGGGGTGACCGCAGGGTTATCGATGTGGATCAGTAATACGGCAACTGCCGCAATGATGTTACCACTGGTTTTAGGTATTCTTTCTAACCTTGATGTTCGCCATGAGCGCAATACGTTTGTATTCGTATTATTGGGTGTGGCTTATAGTGCCAGTATTGGTGGCTTAGGAACCATCGTAGGTAGCCCACCGAACGCAATTGCAGCTTCTGCTCTTGGCTTAGATTTCCTATCATGGATGAAATACGGTATTCCAATCATGGTAGTTTTACTGCCAATGATGTTTGTTTTGATGTATATGATGCTGCGTCCAAACTTAAAACACCGTTTTGAAATTGAATTAGAAAAAGTTGAATGGAATGGCAAGCGTATTACTGCGATGAGTATCTTCTTATTGGCAGTTGTTTGCTGGATCACTAGTACATTTATTAGTGATGCTCTTGGTGGTGTGAAAGATTTAGATACCATCATTGCATTGAGCGCGGCAGTATTAATCGGTATTACGGGGGTGGCGAGTTGGTCACAAATCCAGAAAAATACCGAGTGGGGCGTATTGATGCTGTTTGGTGGTGGCTTGACACTGAGCGCGATTTTAAGCTCATCTGGTGCAAGTAAAATCATGGCAGATTGGATGCAAATGACATTTGGTGAAAGTCATTGGTTTGTAATCATTCTTGCGGTGACGACTTTTATTATCATCCTGACGGAATTTACCAGTAATACAGCCAGTGCGGCGCTGTTGGTTCCAATCTTTGCAACGGTTGCGGAAGCATTAGGTATGCCTGTTATGGCGTTAACCATGATTATCGGTATCGGTGCATCTTGTGCCTTTATGTTACCTGTCGCGACACCACCGAATGCGATTGTATTTGGTTCGGGTTATATTCGACAAATTGAAATGGTACGTGTAGGTGCTGTATTGAACGTGGCATGTATCATTGTCATCTCTTTATTTGCTTGGTTCTTCTGGCTGTAATAGCCCCCGGAAAATTCAACAAAATAGACGTTGTTAATAAAGCGCAATACCGTAAATAGCAACGTAATAATAGTACGGCCTCAGAGAATGAGGCCGTTTTTATTTTCTGATGCTGTTGATATGACATGCATCTATTGATTCTTCCCTAGCTGAAAGTCTCCTGTTCTGAATATTGAAATCTCACTATTTCCACGTAGTAAGGAATTTCTAGTTTGAGTGAATCCTTTAATATCAATTATATTTTGCGGGCAAAGAAGACATGCTTTGCATAATGTTTGATGGCTTTCAAGAGGGCGGATATTACCGAAAATCGTGACGTCCTTGTCTGTCACAAGATGGTGTGCTTGTTGATGAAAAGTCTCGATTTTCATATAACGAGCTGCACTCAAAATACCGTCATGAAGGGGAGTGAATAGAGTGTTTGATGGATTGAAGTTGTGTTGTTTCGAAGAAGTGATAAAAGGGGTGTTTTGATGACTGAAGCGATTAGCAAACAAGACAGGTTTTGCTAATTGAAAAGATGAGGATAATGAAGATTGGCTAGATGAACTTGAATTAACTAGCTTTATGACTCGTTGTTTTGGAAAGTGGTTCTCCATTTTGGGTATTTTCGCCCACATCATCTTGGCGATTTGAATGGTCAAACTCCGCTGACCATGATTCTCATTACTCAAGAAAAAATTATGCTCAATGACTATTGTTGAAAGAATGTTCCAACTGAGCAGAAAGGGGTTCGTTAGCATTATTGTGTGAATCATCTGTTATAAGTTCCTTGCTATTAAATGTCCTTAACGCAGATGACTATAACGCTAATTTTCTATTCTGACGTTATCAAAAAATAAGAGAGAGCTATTAAAAACACCAATGCTATTTAATACCTCTATTTTTAATGAAAATGAATTGGTATGGTTTTATATTTGATCTTAAATTTAATTTCACAGATGGATTTTGTTATTTATTTAAAACTATTGTGCAATAATTAAAATTAGAATAATTTTTTAATTATTACATTTTTTATTAAATAAATGGAGTTATAGAAATGAAAATTGATTTTCATTGTTCATCTGCTTTTTATTCTAAAAAAAATAACATTAACCCTAGAATCATATCTCAGGCATTACGTGATTTGGCGTTACGATCACCTTTTTGGTGGAATAGATCAGCTCAAGAAACTTCTGCAAGTCAAGATATTAAGCTATTTAAGGAGAATGCGATATCGTTCTCTAATACCAATACAATTAGTGCTGATAGCATGACAAGAGCGGGGAAACTCCCCTCACAAGGTTTTGTGAAATTGACTCAGAAATCACCAAATACTTACACCATTGAACCCATCTCCAGTGCTTCAAATCTTAGCCCAGAGCTAATCGTTAATGCTTACTTTTTAGGGTATAACGGCGCTAATCAATCAAGTACAAAACCGGCTTATGTTGATATACCTATACAGGCAGCGGAAGAAAGCTTTCTCTTTACTGGGTCTTTAACGGGATGCTCAGTTATCGTTACAAAACATAATGATACGACGTATCGTGTGTACCATGATGGAAGAGTTAATAGCTCGATATTATATGACAATGTGGTCATGGCATTTGATTTTATTGATTACCAAGTTGCCGGGACAGATGAAGGTTTGGCAATGGTTTATATGCGGTTTAATGAAGGTCAATGGGAGTTAATTTTACAGCGTCAGCAATATGAGGTTATTAATGGCATTCCCACACCACAACGACGAACACAAGGTGAAACAATAAGTCAGTTATATCCAGATGAAGAATTATCTCAATCAAATCTAGAGAAATTTAATCGATACCGTAGTGATACTCACCAAGAATTAGTGAATCTTGCTCGGGATTTTAATATTGATACGGGGCATATTGAAGATGGTGTTTATGAGGGCGGTGACTTTTCATCACAACATCCTGCGATTCTTCCTTGGGTAAATCTTCGAAATGAAATAAAAAAACATCTCAATATTGAGAGAGAAAAAATAGATGTAAAAATAGAGGATGCAAAAAAGGAACTTAGTAGCTTACAAAATAAAAGAACCGAGTTAAATCAAACAGAAATCACTTATGAAGATAAAGTTAGAATAGATGAATTAAATAAAATCATTGAATTTAATCAGAGGTTGAAAGAATATTATAAGCAAAAGTATAACTCTATTCTATCTGAAAGTTTATCTGTAGAACGTAGTTGGCTATGGTTGCAAATAAAAAACAATCATGGTGAAGATACTGTGATTAACGTAAATCAAGCGACTATTAAATCAGGTGTTCAATCTGAAAACACCAGAGATAGAAAAAAATATAATGTCCTATTAAGTAATGATATATGGAAAAATAATAGTGATTTTAATAATGGGATTCAACAATATGAAAAAGAAAGTATCCGCGGTTTCGATGATAAAATGTCTTCATCAGAAATGCGAGAGCTTTATATTAAGGGTGGGTTAAATGCTAATGAGCGTGGTGCTCTATCTCAATATATTAAAATAAAGGAAGAGTCTGAATACATAGAAAATGTTTTAAATTTCACATTAAAAACAAATACCCTATTTCAGGATGGAGGAAGCATTTATCAGCGCCTTGCTCCTCAAGATTTCTATTTACAATTAATGGGGGATGATGAAGGAGGGCGCTGCTATCCTCTCGTTAGATCCATGTCTGTTGCATTAGCGCTACATGATGGTACTTATGGTTCTGATGAACTTTTCAATAAGCTATTTACTGCAGCTGCATCACCGGAAGATAGAAACTCAGTTTTATTGAGATCATCACTGCAAAACTTACATTTTAATACGCAAGCTGTAGGAGCTTCCTCTTCAATTGGTCTACTTAATTTAAAGGAGATAAAAAAACTATTCATTGAATCTAATGGGACTCAGATGTATGCCTTAAATACCCGAAGCCATTCAATGCTAATAGGGAAAAAAAATTATAATGGTAAAACTCATTACTATTTTTATGATCCAAATTTTGGTCTTTACGTTTTTGATAACCCTAAAAAATTATTTAATTCATTAAATAACTTTTTGATCAAAGAAAAAATGGTATATCAATACGATGTGTTAATGGAAGAGTCTGTGCCTGTTTTTGATCTCGTATCGATTGATGTAGAGCAAATGGCAAACGTAGATGTTGGCTCAGGGTTAAAAGTCGAAGATTTAGTGTCTTCCTCTGAGTTATCTGAGGTTATTCCGAGGCGCCAAGAAACAATAAACTTTATTGAACATCAAAGGTTATTGGCAAAAGATAGGCAAATAAAATCGTCTTTGAGTATTTTAAAAGCGGAGCAATGGGGAGGCCGCTTAGAATCATCACTTGATAAAATCACGCAAGAGCATCAATTAGATGAACACTGGCTACCTGTTTTTGCTAGCACGGATAAATTAGAGGATGGGCGGTATCAAATTCAGTTTGTTCATAAAGACAACGAAGAATCTTCCCGTTGGATTGAAACCTATGACAAAACGTTTTTTGAATTTAAACAATATTCTTATGAATCAATGCGTTATTTTAGTGATCATTACACATTTAATGATTTAGAGTTACAACATGAAGAGTGTCTTTCTGGTACTGAACATGTGGATGGGCTTAATTCAGCCATTGGTATTAAGGCATTGATTGAATGGTCAGCAAATCGCAATCGTCAGTCGGTTGCTTCGGGTAATCCTTCTAACTTAGAAAGTGCTTTGAAAATCCATGCATATGTGAGTTATACAATGATGGCTCATGGGGCGCTAAATGATGTATCACGGGTTGTGCGTTTAGCGGGGGCACTTTGGAAAGAGGGGGGTGAGGTTGTAAAAACAGAAATGAATAGCTTTTCATCATCAATTTTACGAACAGCAAATGAAGGGGTTGGTACGGTTTTTCAAGGGGTAATGGTCGGGTTTGATATTTATGAACTTGCAAATGCAGAAAATGAACCTCAGAAAACTATTATTGGGACTCAGTTGGCATTTGATTCTGCAGCGCTGGCGACAAGCGTTATGGGGTATGGGGCTTCGCTATTGGGAGCTGAAACTGCTGCTGGTGTCGCTATGCCATTAGCTGTGCCTTTAACGGGTCTTGGAATTGGTATCACTGAATTAGTCAAAATTAATGAGCGTCATGCACAAGAAACGCTAGAAGTTGGGATTATTTTTGCTCAATATAAAGATCACTATCAGAATGCAGCTATTAGTTATGATGAGGAGAAAAAATTATTAATTCCAACAGAAGGCATTGTTATTAAGGAAATTAACTTTCTTGATGGGAGCTTTACGCTAGGTAGTCACTATATTTATCGAGGTGAAAAAAGAACATGGATTTTTGGACATAGTGTTTTACACGATTTTCAATCACGTCCACGAGCTGATATCAATAAAGATGAAGCGATCAATATTAGAGAAGTAGTTGGTGTTTCGCAAAATGAGGTGGAATTTAATCCCTTTCAATCGAATATTCTGGTATTACCTGTAATACCAGAATGCTATTTAAGTTACAAGTATTCCTCTTTTTTGGGTGTTACAAGTCGTAACGACTATGGTTTTTCGGTTCTTAGAAAAATAGAGGAGGATTATCAGTTTTATTTTGACTATTTTTATTGTGCTCTAGAATCTGCTATATCAGAATTAAGACCTGAGTATGTTTTCACGCCTATTTCAGTTTTTTTAGATTTTAAAAATAAACATTTAATTGTTCCTATGCTTCCAGAATCTTGGCATGGCTATATAGAGCATGCAATTACAGGGAGCGGAGGGGAATATCAGATTACAATAAATCAAGGCGCTTCTTTAAGACTGAAACAATCTCCTCTTACGACTAGCCAGTCTACGTGGATTATTGATACTAGTTATATTGATGGTAATAAAGATCTGCCAATTAAAATTAATGATAATGATATTAAAATTGGCAATACAGTTATTTATATTGATGGTACGGCTAAGTCCAATAAATTTCAGATTATAAATAGTCAGAATGAGATCAGAGAAGTTGATTTTAATAATAAAACTATAGATATCGTTCGTCTGAATGGTAAGCTGTGGGATTCGGAAAAAAGCAGTATTAAATCCTATCTTGATGATTTAGATAATAAAAATCAGTTACATAAACAATATGTCATTATCGATAATTATCAAGTTAACGGAATGAATGTTGGCAGGGCATTTTATGATGTCGCTAACCAGCGCATGCTACATACCAACTCATCTAATAAAGAAAACCAATCTGCAATGTTGATTACGATTATTGATGACACGGCATATTTTTATTCTAAAGCTGAGAATATAATCTGGTCAACTAACGCTAATAATGGCGAGTTATATGGGAGATTTGATTTTTTTGATATTTTAGGTAATAACTCAAGCGTTGAAAATATATCGATAAAAAACAATGTGATTATTGTTGAGTTAAAAAATAGAAATAGACGTAGTGAAGTGAATGTCGTTTATTATTTAGTGGATAATAAATTGAAATTGGCGAATATTTCAAATGACTTTATTTTAATGGAAAAATTAGCCAAAATAAATCCAGTAATGTCACCACAGCAGAAAAAATATTTTTTAAATCATGATTATTTAGTTAATGATAACTATATTAGAGCGAGTAAGGAGGATAAAAATGCATCACAAATAACATCATTAATAACAGCCCCTTCGCCAAACCTCGCTCCAACTGTGATGATAAAAAATACAAACTATTTAGGTTTCCAGTCTGTTTATTGGCTACGTACTCGTGACGGCGTATTAATAAAACCTAATTTAGCCAGACCAGATGATCATGATCAAAAGGAAATTGATAACATATCTCAAACAATGCACTGGTTTTCTACTAACCCTGACGAATTAGCTTATATGAATCGTAGGCTTGCAAATGGTGAACCTTTCAAGGATGTATTAGATCCTACTTATGCTGGTTTTACAAACAAATGGATATTGTTAGGTGTTGAAGAGCGATTTAGGGTGGCAAATACAGAGCCTACATTAATAAAAATAGTGGGGGCATGCTTTGAAAAATTTGATCCGCTCACGGATACTTGGAACTGGAAACCGCCAACCGATCTCACATTGGTAGGTAGTCTATTTGATGATAATGGAGGCGAGGTCTTTTTCTTTTATAGCAAAGAGTCAGATACAATTTTTCGTCAAGAAGGGCTAGGGCAAAAGGATATTGATCTTAAGAATCCAACCGCTAAGCGATTAAGCTTTAATGAAATAGAAACAGTTTTTGATTGGCATGGTAATTTATTAGTTATCCAAAAAAGCGGAGTGGTGAAACAACTTAATGTTAATGGTAGTGCAGATACTGTTGCAATAAATAAAAACTGGTTTGAAAATGAATCCTTTAATTGGGAAAATTTAAGCGGTTTTATTGATGAGCCTCATCCAATCACACTGTTTGGTTTAAAAGTAAAAGATGGAAAACAATCTTTATCAGCGTGGTATTTCAAAGGCAAAGTGATTATTAGTGAGTCTTTACCATCTGAAAATACATTACAGTTTTTGGGTTTTGACTTACATAATGACAGTGGAATTATTTTTGATACACAAGCCAAAAAATTATATCAACAAAAGGCAATCTCTAGTGTGCTGCTAGCGACTATGTTTGATGATGATAAATCTTTAAAGCCTTCGGAACATTTACCAGAATATATTGAATTATATCCAGATGTCTCTCTTGAACATGTTCAGAAAATAAATGGGGGGTTAATGTTATCTTCTCGAGAACGCCAAATTATTTTTCATCCATTATCAAAAAGTGAACCATTAGGCTCATCCTTTATTATTAAAGGAACAAATAATGATGATGTTCTTGCACCAAGACAGTTAAATACGGTTAAGACATTAATATTGAGTGGTGGGGAAGGTAAAGATGTTTATCACTTGAAAATAGAAGATTGGCAAAACCATGAGACTATTGTTATTGATAATCAATCACAAGATAAGCAAATGGATTATCTTGCTATACCAATCAATGCGAAGAACAATGCAATTTTTGTTAATCGACTGAATAATGATTTAATTTTTACGGACTCCATTAATCAGACTTCACTAATTTTGCATAATATTTATGGAGATAATTCATCAAATAGCCGACATTTAATGATTCATTTTGATGATGGCATTTTAAATATCAGTGAACTTGCAGAAGCGGTTACCGATCATCGTGGTGCCATGTATTTATTAAGCTATTTTGAAGAGAAGCCACGATGTAATGAAGAGCTGGCTTTTTTAGCTGAAAGTTGTAGCCAAATAACATTAAACAAAGATTTTAGTTATTTACAATATGATAATGTACAGATGAATACGCGAGGCCCAGAGATTTCTTCTATAGATATGATTCAATATAAAACACACTAAATGCTATTGATGGCAGTCATATAAATAAAAAGCCCCCAATTAAGGGGGCTTTTTTAACGCACTAGCGATTAATGAGCTGCTGGTGGCTGATTGTTATCAACGTGTTCTGGTGCCTTTGCAAAGCGGCGACGGATCACCACAAAGAATACCGGAACGAAGAAGATAGCCAATGATGTTGCTGCGAACATACCACCTAGTACGCCTGTACCGACGGAGTTCTGTGCTGCAGAACCTGCACCATTACTGAATACCAGAGGGATAACACCCAGCATAAATGCCAGTGATGTCATCAGGATTGGTCTTAGACGCATTTTAACTGCATCTAATGTTGCTTCAATCAATCCTTTACCTTCTTTCTCCATCAAGTCTTTGGCGAATTCAACAATCAAGATTGCGTTCTTCGCCGATAACCCAATGGTGGTTAACAGACCTACTTTGAAGTAAACGTCGTTATCTAAGCCTCGGACTGAGGTGAAGAGTAACGCACCGATAACCCCAAGTGGAACCACTAACATAACCGAGAACGGTACAGACCAGCTTTCATACAGTGCAGCTAGACACAGGAATACAACAATCAGGGAAATCGCATACAGGGCAGGTGCCTGGTTACCAGACAAACGCTCTTGATACGACATACCTGTCCACTCATAACCGATACCCGCAGGTAGGTTTTCGGTGGTCAGTTTTTCCATCATCAACATTGCAGCACCGGTACTTTGACCTTCTGTTGCTTGACCTTGAATGTTCATCGCTGGAACACCGTTATAACGTTCTAAACGTGGTGAACCGTATTTCCAAGGATCTTTAGATGTATCTAAGAATGCCGAGAATGGCACCATTTTTCCTTGGTTATTACGAACATACAGGTTGCTGATATCTGACGGCAACATACGGCTTTCCGCGTCACCTTGTACGTAAACTTTCTTCACACGACCACGGTCGATAAAGTCATTGACGTACGATCCACCAAACACGGAGCTGAGAGTTGCGTTGATATCGCTGATCGCAACGCCTTGCGCCTGTGCTTTTTGCTGGTCAATGTAGATTCGATACTGTGAGGTATCATCTTGACCATTCGGGCGTACGCCTTGCAAAATTTCAGGGTGCTGAGCGGCTAGTCCAAGTAACTGATTACGTGCTTCCATCAGTTTTTCATGACCTAAACCTGCTTTATCTACCAACTCAAAGTCAAAACCGTTTGATGTTCCTAATTCGACGATTGCTGGTAAGTTAAAGGCATAAATGAAGGCGCCTTGTTTTTTGGATAGTGCTGCGTTTGCACGTGCAACAATCGCATCCACATGGTTTTCGTCACCTTTACGCTCATCCCAGTTTTTCAGAACGACGAACGCAAGACCCATGTTTTGCCCTGCACCTGCAAAGCTAAAGCCACCAACAGTAAATACAGACTCAACGTTTTTACCTTCATCTACTCTGAAGTAATTACTCACTTCATCCAAGATGACCTCGGTTTGCTCTTGAGTTGATCCTGGTGGTAACTGCACCATGGATAAGAACACCCCTTGGTCTTCTGCTGGTAAGAATGATGATGGTAGACGAACGAACATAAATGCCATACCCACTACCAGTAAAACGTAGATCACAAGGTAACGACCTGTACCATTCAACATACGGCTTACGCTGTCTGTGTAATGGTGAGCTTGCTTTTCAAATACGCGGTTAAACCATCCAAAGAACCCTTTTGTGGAACCATGGCTGCCTTTTTCAATTGGCTTCAACATGGTTGCACACAGTGCAGGGGTCAGGATCATCGCAACTAATACTGATAGCAGCATCGATGAAACGATGGTGATAGAGAACTGACGGTAAATTGCCCCTGTAGACCCGCCGAAGAAGGCCATTGGGATAAATACCGCAGACAGCACCATTGCAATACCGACCAGAGCACCTTGAATTTGCCCCATGGATTTTTTGGTCGCCTCTTTTGGTGGCAGACCTTCTTCTTGCATTACACGCTCAACGTTTTCAACCACAACGATGGCGTCATCCACGAGAAGACCGATGGCAAGTACCATCGCGAACATGGTTAAGGTGTTTATCGAGTAGCCAAAGGCTGACAAGATAGCAAAGGTACCTAACAGCACCACTGGTACCGCGATTGTTGGGATCAATGTTGCACGGATGTTCTGCAAGAACAGATACATAACCACAACAACCAACATAATTGCTTCGACCAGCGTTTTAACTACTTCGTTAATTGAAATCTTAACGAATGGCGTTGTATCGTACGGGTAAACAACTTCTAGTCCTTCAGGGAAGAACGGTTCCATATCAGCTAATGCTGCACGGACGTTATTTGCCGTATCCAGTGCGTTTGCGCCCGTTGCGAGTTTAATACCAATACCCGCAGCTGGCATGCCGTTAAAACGAGCAATTGTACTGTAGTTTTCCGCACCTAATTGAACAGTAGCGACATCTTTCAAACGAACTTGAGAACCATCTTGGTTCACGCGTAATAAGATGTTAGAAAACTCTTCAACGTTGCTTAAGCGAGTTTGAGCAATAATTGATACGTTCAAACGCTGGCTGCCAACAGGAGGAGTTCCCCCTAATTGACCGGCTGCAACTTGGTTGTTCTGTACACGAATCGCATTAATGACATCCGAAGTTGCCATGTTGTACTTAACAAGTTGCTCTGGTTTTAACCAAATACGCATTGCATATTGGGTACCAAACAGCTGGGTTTCACCAACACCATTAACACGACTAAGAGGGTCTTTAATATTCGAACCTACGTAGTCGGCAATGTCGTATTGACCCATTGAACCGTCTTTAGAAATAAAGCCTGCAACCATTAAGAATGAGCTGGTTGACTTATCCACACTAATACCTTGTTGCTGTACTTCTTGAGGTAAAAGTGGCATAGCCAATTGCAGCTTATTCTGTACCTGTACTTGGGCGATATCGCCATCAGTACCCGCTTCAAAAGTCAGCGTAATACTTGCTGAACCTGATGAATCACTGGTTGATGACATATACACCAAGTTATCGATACCGTTCATATTCTGTTCGATAACTTGGGTCACCGTATTTTGTACCGTTGACGCATCCGCCTCTGGGTAGTTAGCTGAAATGGAAACAGCCGGCGGTGCAATCGTCGGATACTGAGCGACAGGTAACTTGATAATTGCCAGCAGACCCGCAAGCATGGTGATAATCGCAATTACCCACGCAAAAATTGGTCTATCTATAAAAAACTTAGGCATTAATCAATCGCTCCCTTATTTAGACGCGGTTTCAGGTTTTGCCTGAGTGTCTACAATGGATTGGGTTTCTAAGTTTGCTTGCTTCGGCACAACAACCATACCTGGTTTGATTTTCTGTAAGCCAATCACAATGACACGGTCGCCATCTTTCATGCCTTCAGTTACTAACCAGTTGTTGCCAATCGCTTGTGCGACTTGTACTTTGCGTACTTCAACTTTGTTTTCAGCGCCAACAACCATCACTTGCGCATCACCTTGCGGAGTACGTGCAACACCTTGTTGTGGGACTAAAATCGCGTTTTCTTTCACACCATCTTCTAAAATAGCGCGAACAAACATACCCGGCATCAGCTCTTTGTTCGGGTTAGGGAATACTGCACGCATCGTGATGGAACCTGTGGTTTCATCGACAGTAACGTCAGAAAACTCTAATTGCCCTTTCTGCGCGTATTCTTGCCCGCCATTAATGACTAAGCTAACAGGCGCTTTACCCGGTTCTTTTTGCAGAGCACCATTTTCGATTTCAGCTTTTAAACGTAAGAAATCTTCGCTCGACTGAGTGACATCCACGTAGATAGGATCTAACTGTTGAACGCGCATCAGTTCAGTTGCTTGACCAGCTGAAACTAAAGCACCTTCAGTCACGTTGGATTTACCAGTACGTCCACTGATAGGGGCAGTGACTTTGGTGTAATTCAAATTAATACGTGCTGTTTCAACTGCCGCTTCAGCCGCTTTTACTGCAGCCAGTGATTGAGCATACGTTGAGTTCGCTTGATCGTATTCTTGTCGGCTAATGTAATTCGTGCCAAGCAGTGGCTTATAACGTTTAACAGTTAATGCGGCGAGATTAGCATTTGCTTGCGCTTTGGCTAATTCTGCTTTAGCACTATTGTAGGTTGCTTGGAAAGGTGCCGGGTCGATTTGATATAACGATACGCCAGCCTCAACATCGCTACCTTCTTTGTAGTTACGTTTTAGGATGATGCCACTTACTTGTGGGCGAACCTCTGCAATACGAAATGCAGATGTACGGCCTGGGAGTTCGGTCTTAATGGTCAGAGGTTCAGCTTTCAGCGTAACAATTCCTACATCAGGCGCCGGGCGTTCACCGCCACCTTTCTGTTCTTCGTTACAACCAGATAACGCTAAGCCGCCTGAAAGGACCAACAGAGCCAGAGGTAACACCCCTCTGTTTTTTCGCATAAGTTAACCTCAATTAATCGATATGAGTTCAAAACAAAATTAAGAAAAAAAGCAAATTATATGATTTATCACTATGCTATAGTACAAACATACACTAATGTATGTAAATCAGCTTTCGATAAAAACGAGCGTCAATGGCACGAAAAACTAAACAACAGGCTGAAGAAACCCGTCAGGAAATATTAGATGCAGCCATCAAAACATTTTCTGAACGAGGAGTAACAGCCACATCATTAGCCGATATAGCCAAAGCTGCGGGCGTTACCCGTGGAGCTATATATTGGCATTTTAAAAATAAGGTGGATCTGTTCCATCAAGCCTGCGAATTTAGCGATAATCAAATTACTCAAGCTGAGGATTATTATCGTTCGAAATATACCAATGATCCACTTTTAATACTAAGAGAATTGCTAATATATATTCTTACCGATTTTATTAGTACTCCTAAAAACCGCGCGTTAATGGAAATCTTTTTCTTAAAATGTGAGCTCGTCGGAGAAATGGCTTCTGTCGTTGATTTTAAACGTGAAAATTATCTGGCAAGCGAACAGCGGATTATTAAGAATTTACGTGACTGTGTGGATGCAGGGCAACTTCCTGCCGATTTAGATTTAGCGTGTAGTGCGGTTATGATCCGCGCACTGATGTCGGGCTTACTTGAAAACTGGTTATTACAGCCAGAGCGTTTTATTATAGACGCACATACAACGACGTTAGTTGATACTCTATTAGAAACGCTCAAAAATAGCGTTTCGCTGCGAGTCAAACCGACGCCAAACGAATAATCGGAGAAAACCATGTCATCCATTTTGATCATTGCGAATGGCGCACCTTACGGAAGTGAAATGTTGTTTAACTCTCTGCGCTTAGCTATCACAATAAAAGAGCAACACCCTCAAACCGACCTGAAAATTTTCCTAATGTCCGATGCCGTCACTGCAGGGATCACTGCACAAAAACCGAAAGAAGGGTATAACCTTCAGCAAATGTTAGAGATTTTAACCGCGCAAAACGTACCTGTTAAATTATGCAAGACCTGTACTGATGCTCGTGGTATCAGTGAGCTGCCATTAATTGATGGCGTCGAAATCGGTACACTGGTTGATTTAGCTGCGTGGACATTAGACGCCGAAAAAGTTCTCACCTTTTAATTTTATCGCTATTGATTAAAAAAGCTTTTTGAGAATTGAGCTGCGGTTTGCCAAAATTGCAGCTCAAATAGCAAGTTAGAACTAATTGGTATTAGCGCTAAACAATTTAAGTGCTAAATAATAGTAGGATGACAACGAGATATCATGGGCTCACTGATGCAATATAGAAAAGTGTGGTTATATTCAATCAGAATATTTTTGGCATTTGCCATCACTTTTTTCTCTTTTCAAATTTCCGCTGCAACAATTAATAACCTTCCCAGCAAAAACGAGATAAAAACAGAGCTCAATTCGCTAAATAAAAAAAACAATGCGGGGCAAGAAGATAAATTCACTATTGCCGATTTGGAAAAGTCATTAAATTATTATGATGAGCTGGAAAAACTCGATCAGCGTTCAGACGAACTGCAAAAAAAATTAAGTCACTCCGGTGAAGAGTCAAAAAAAGCGGTTCAAGGTTTATTGCAAATAAAAAATCAGAATGAAAATCCTGATATTAACTTTCAGCATCAAATTGAAAATAGCAGCCTGCAACAATTAGAGTCCATGTTGGCAACCCATTTGGATAACCTGCAAGCGGAGCAAAATGATCTCGCCACGTACAACAGCCAACTGATCGGTTTGCAAACTCAACCTGAGCGCGCCCAAGCTATCATGTTGGATAATGCGAGAAGGCTGCAAGAGATCCGCAATGAGCTTAACAGCACATTGACTGACTCCAACAAGCTTCGTCCCTCACAAGTGAATATGCTGCAACTGGAGCAATACCTTCTACAGCAGCAAAACGAATTTCAAAAGCGCGTTCTTCAAGCCAATACGCAACTCCAAGATGTTTTACAGAAACAGCGTGATTACACGGCGGCGTACATTGAGCAACTCGATGCGCGAATTCAGGTGATCCAAGAAGCGATTAGCAAAGAGCGTCTCAGTGATTCCCAATCGACAGTCCGTGAAGCACAAAACACCTCTACGGATGATACCGTACAGCAAAATCCGATTATTCAAAAAGAGGTGGAGATCAATAACAAACTGAGCAACCGCTTGATTGAAGTGACTCAAGACGGCAACAAAATGGTGCAAAATGGCATCCGAGTAAAAACTTGGTTAGAACGTGCCACACAGTCAGAACGAAACTTAAAAGAGCAAATCAACGTATTACGCGGAAGTTTGCTGCTATCGCGAATTCTTTTTCAGCAACAAATTGATTTACCCGCTGATATCTTAACCAAAAACTTACCTGTCACCATCGCCGACCTGCGTTTGGAGCAATTTGATATTAACCAGCAGCGTGATGCGTTATACCAACCTACTGACTACATTAATACTCTGGAGCATGAGCAAGCGGTTAAGGTTGGAGAGCAAGAAAATGCTCGTTTGTTTACCCCAGAAGATAAAGCGGCACTGGTAAAAATCTTGGATGTTCGCCGTGAATTATTGGATGAATTGAATTTACAGCTAGGTGGGCAAATTTCCCAAGCCATTAATTTGCAACTGGATCAAAACCAATTATTGAGTGTGGTCAGCTCGCTTGAGCATACTTTGGCTCAGCAGATTTTCTGGGTAAACAGTAATAAACCGATGGATATCGAGTGGTTAAAAGCGTTTCCAGAAGCGGCCACAAATCAATTAACTCACCTCGATTTTGATTTTTCATTCTCTAGCCTGAAAAAAGGCTTGCTGAGCTCGCTGTGGGTGACGATCCCTTTATTATTGGCGGCACTGATCTTTATCTGGTTGAATCGAAAAATCACCCAACGTCTACATGATATTGACCTGCGTTTATCCAGTCTGCGTAACGACAGCGTATTGAATACACCGTTGGCGCTGTTTCTCACGTTGCTACAAACCATCCCAATCTCATTAGTGGTTATCGCCATTGGTTACTGGTTCTTAAAAACCGGTAACCTGCAAGGGGAGTTTATTTGGTCTTATTTCTTGCAACTCGCTATTTTCTGGGCGCTATTTGAATTAACGTTCAGGGTGTTAAAACCTCAAGGTATTGCAGAGAAACATTTTAATATTGAACATGAAAATGCTCAGCGTATGCGCCGTCGAATGGTGCGTTTATCAGTACCGCTGATCCCGCTTATCTTCTTTTCCACTTATGGAATGATTAACCCGCTGAAGGTGTCTGAGGATGTGATTGGGCAGCTAGTGGTTTCTATCTGTTTATTATTATTGTGTATTTTTACTATCCCGTTCTGTAAACAGGTGTGGAAGGAAACGGGGAGCCACTTAACTCGCTCGATTTTGATTACGTTACTGACATTCTCTCCGCTGATTTTAATCGGCTTGATGATTGCGGGATACTATTACACCACACTCCGTTTAGCCAACCGTTGGTTAGATAGCTTGTACCTGCTGGTGCTTTGGTACATCACATATAATGTTTGTTTACGTGGGTTAAGTTTAGGCGCAAGAAAACTGGCGTATAAGCGTGCGCTTGAGCGCCGAGCGCAGTCAAAACAGCAAGAAGATACTGAAAACGAGCCTATCAAAGAGCCACCAATGACCATTGAGTTGATTAGCCAGCAGTCTCTGCGCTTAACCACAATGGTGCTGTTTATTATTTTTGCGTTTGCGTTTTACGCCATTTGGTCTGATTTTATTACGATTTTCTCCTTCCTCGATAGTGTCCAACTCTGGAGCTATACCGCCACATCAGCGGAAGGGGCGAATATCATGCAGCATGTGACCTTAGCGAACTTGATTTTAGCGGTGGTGATTGTGGTAGTGGCGTGGATCATGACACGCAACCTACCAGGGTTACTGGAAGTGTTGGTATTATCGCGGCTCAAACTGCGCCAAGGTTCCACCTATGCCATCACCACCATGCTGACCTATGTGATTGTCAGTATCGGGGCAATTGCATCCCTTGGGATGATAGGGGTCACGTGGAATCAGTTGCAATGGTTAGCTGCTGCCTTAACCGTTGGTCTCGGTTTTGGTTTACAGGAAATTTTTGCGAACTTCGTTTCGGGGATTATTTTACTGTTCGAAAGACCGATTCGCATTGGGGATACCGTCACCATCGGGACTTACTCGGGAACAATCAGTAAGATCCGTATTCGTGCTACCACGATTGTGGATTTCGATCGCAAAGAGGTGATCATTCCGAACAAAGCATTCGTTACTGAGCGTTTAATCAACTGGTCGCTCTCAGACACGGTCACGCGAATTACGATCTCTTTAGGTGTCGCGTATGGTTCAGATTTGGAAAAAGTGAAGCGCGTATTACTGCAAGCAGCCACCTCTAACAGTAAAGTGATGACGGATCCTGCGCCAGCGGCATATTTCTTAAGTTTTGGTGCCAGCACATTGGATCACGAATTACGTTTTTATGTGCGCCAAATCGGTGAGCGTACTATCACCAGTGATGAAGTGAACCGTGAAATTGACCGGTTATGTCGTGAAAACGATATCAATATCGCCTTCAATCAATTGGAAGTGCATTTGCATAACAATCAAGGGGATGAAGTGCAGGAAGTGACCAAGATTATCAAAGATAAAGATAATGATAAAAATGGCGATTAAAAATAACCTGCGTTAATTATCATTCTGACAGGCTGCTTCGGCGGCCTGTTTGTTGAGATAATCCTGCTTAACCATCTCTAATGCTTTTAGTACGGTATTGGTATCAACTTCAGCTGATTCTAACAAGTAAATTAAATCTACCGCGAGCTGGGTTTCGAGTGGTGCAGTGTCCAGTGTTTCCATTCGCGATCCTTTAATCAAAAAATTGGTTTTCTTGGTGTTCGATGGCTTTTTCAATACGCATTAATGCTTGTCTACAGCGATATAAACGACCAGCCAACGCGGCGAGTTCTTTTTGGCACTGGTGCTGTAAATGTGAGTCAGTTAAGCCACTTAAATAGAGCTCTTTTTCGCTCACCATTGCTTGTAAACGGCGTTCATAATCTTGATGTTGTGATAAACGTTCATATAAATCAACCTGTTCCTTTTTCGACCGAAAAGAATCTTCTTTTTCCCGTAGCCCTTGTGTAGACAGTTCTCGGGAGATAGCTTGCATTTGATGCACGATTTTTTCGGTTAAAAAATTCACTTGCTGGGCATGGTTAAGGGCAACGCTATTACACAATTGCTGATACAAGGTATTGAGCTCTTTCTGGCAATCCCCTAACTTGGTGGATTTATGGCTAAATAGCTGCATATCAAATCGGGAGTGTGAAAACTCATGGTCTTTGATGGGGGCCACGCGCTCCGCTAATTCATCAATCTGCTTTTTCAATGCCTCTAACAGAGCCTGTGTTTTCATTTTTTATTCTCAATAAATGTGAAAAGTGGCGGAATATTGATATCCAACAATAAAACTTACAGCAAATAGACGGCTTCTTATTGCATTTTGATGGTAGTTTGCATAGATTCTACCCTTTCGTATTTACTATATTGGTTTTTATTATGACCGCTAAAGAGCAACAACTGCAATTGATTAAAGAAAGTATCGCGACTATCCCTAACTATCCAAAAGAGGGTGTGCTGTTTCGCGATATTACCACACTGTTAAATGACCCGGCGGCTTATCAAGCGACAATCGATATGCTGGTTGAGCATTATCAAAACAAAGGTGTGACCAAAATTGTTGGTACTGAAGCCCGTGGTTTCCTGTTCGGCGCTCCTGTTGCATTACGCTTAGGCGTAGGTTTTGTGCCTGTGCGTAAAAAAGGCAAATTACCGCGTGAAGTTTTAAGTATGACGTATGATCTGGAATACGGCACCGACACACTGGAAATCCACAAAGACAGCATTACCGCACAAGACAACGTACTGGTGGTAGATGACCTATTAGCAACCGGTGGTACTGTCGAAGCAACCGTGAAAATGATCAAACAGCTAGGCGCAAAAGTGGTGGATGCTGCTTTCGTTATCGGACTGCCAGATTTAGGCGGTGTTGAGCGTTTAGCTAAAGAAGGCGTTACGTCCTACAGTCTTGTTGAGTTCCCAGGCCACTAATCTGCTCCGCACTCTTCTTACTATTTTTACTGCAGTCTCGCCCAATGGGTTGAGGCTGTGGTAGCATGGTACTATTATTATATTTATCAATGTCCCATGTTGAATAACAGTGGAATCCATGAGCTATCAGGTACTTGCCCGTAAGTGGCGCCCCCAAAAATTTTCAGACGTTGTTGGTCAGCAGCATGTGTTGACTGCACTTGCTAATGGGCTTGAGCACCAACGGCTTCATCACGCTTATCTTTTCTCGGGTACCCGCGGTGTCGGGAAAACCACGATCGCCCGTTTGTTTGCCAAAGGGTTAAACTGCGAAACGGGGATCACGGCAACGCCTTGCGGAAAATGCGCCAACTGTTTGGAAATTGAACAGGGGCGATTTGTTGACCTGATTGAGATTGATGCGGCATCACGCACTAAAGTCGAAGATACGCGAGAGTTACTGGATAACGTCCAGTATGCGCCAGCGCGTGGTCGCTTTAAAGTCTACCTAATAGACGAAGTTCACATGTTGTCGCGCCACAGTTTCAATGCGCTGCTTAAAACACTCGAAGAGCCACCGGAACACGTCAAATTTTTACTTGCCACGACCGATCCGCAAAAACTGCCTGTCACGATTTTATCCCGCTGTTTACAGTTCCACCTGAAAGCGCTGGATGTCCCACAAATCAGTGAACAGCTCGAGTTGATCCTGAATGCGGAAAATATTGAGCACGATACTCGTGCTCGTCAGTTGATTGCCCGCGCCGCTGACGGCAGTTTGCGTGATGCGCTGAGCTTGACTGACCAAGCGATAGCTATGGGGCAAGGTAAGGTCACTGCGGATATCGTGAGCCAAATGTTGGGCACGCTTGACGATGAGCAGCCTCTTGCCATTATTGAAGCCCTCGTTCGTGCAGATGGTCTTGGCGTGATGGCTCAAGTGGAGCAAGCCGCTTCCCGTGGCGCTGACTGGGAAAACCTACTGGTTGAAATCCTCTCGCAGCTTCATCGCATCGCGATGATCCAACTGCTGCCAGCGGAGCAAGAAACGGATCCTTCCTCTACAGAAGGGCGCCTAAGACAAGTGGCGCGATTGATTTCCCCAGCGGATCTTCAACTTTTCTACCAAACCTTGCTGGTGGGGCGTAAAGAACTGACATTCGCACCAGAAAGACGCATGGGCGTGGAAATGGCGCTATTAAGAGCGTTAGCCTTCCACCCAAAGAGCATTATTGAAGAAGTGGAGTTGCCGCCGAAATTGGTTTCAAGCGCGCCAGCACCTGCTTTTCAGCCGGAACCAGCACCATCGACGGTAAGGCGCCCAGCCCCGCAACCGGCGAGCGCAGAGAACTTACCAGAAAATAGCCCAACATTGCAGCTATTGAAAGCCAGACAGGCACTACAAACGCCACAAAGTGAGGATCCGAGTCCAAAAAAGACTCATCCGGTGACGTCCGAAAGGGCTAAGCCGGCGGTTTCAGCACTTGAGCGGCTGGCCGCGGTAACCAGCAAACATCAGCAAAATGTGATGGAAAAAGCGTCACAGAAAACAAAGCCTGCGAAGCCGAAGGCATACCAGTGGAAGCCTCAAAATGGTGAGGTTCTCGAGGCAAAAGACGCAGTGACAACGCCTACTGAGATCAAAGAGGCGTTGGAATATGAAAAAACCCCTGAATTAGCAATAAAAATCACCGAAGAAGGGCGTGAACGTGATAGTTGGTCGGGGGAAATCGCGCAATTAAATATTCCGAAGCTAGTTGAACAATTGGCTTTGAATTCATATAAAGAAGAATTGAACGAGTCGCAAATTGTATTGCACTTGCGCTCCGCTCAACGCCATCTTGATAAACCTAGCGCTCTAAAAGCGTTACAAGATGCGTTGAGTGAACATTATGGTCGCCCTGTTGAACTGAAAATCGTTCACGATGATAATACGGCGGTGAAAACGCCGTTGGAATGGCGTCAGGCGATTTATGAAGAGAAACTGGCGCAAGCCCGTCAGTCTATTATTGCGGATAAAACAATTCAAAAATTGCGTGCCATGTTTGATGCGCAGTTGGATGAAGAGAGTATTCGCCCCGTTTAACGCTACAGTTGCGAATCTGTAGCCTCAGTTGTGAGAGAAAACTATGTTTGGTAAAGGTGGATTGGGTAACCTGATGAAACAGGCCCAGCAAATGCAAGATAAAATGCAGAAAGTTCAGGAAGAAATCGCTCAACTCGAAGCTACTGGCGAATCTGGTGCTGGCTTAGTCAAAGTGACCATCAATGGTTCACATAACTGCCGCCGTGTTGAAATCGATCCTAGCCTGTTAGAAGACGACAAAGATATGCTGGAAGACTTGATTGCTGCGGCATTCAACGACGCAGCTCGTCGTATCGAAGAAACGCAAAAAGAAAAAATGGCTAGCGTATCTAGCGGTATGCAACTGCCACCAGGCTTTAAGATGCCATTCTAATGCAAACGAGTCCGCTTCTTGAATCATTGATGGAAGCGCTGCGCTGTCTCCCCGGTGTGGGACCCAAGTCAGCGCAGCGAATGGCTTTCCAACTTCTGCAACGTGACCGTAGTGGCGGAATGCGTTTGGCTCAGTCGCTGACTCGTGCAATGTCCGAAATCGGGCATTGCCGCGACTGCCGCACATTTACTGAGCAAGACACCTGCAATATCTGCGATAACCCGCGTCGTCAGCAAAATGGGCTGATTTGCGTAGTGGAAAGTCCCGCAGATATCTACGCTATCGAGCAAACCGGGCAATTCTCGGGGCGCTATTTCGTACTCATGGGGCATTTGTCGCCATTAGACGGCATTGGACCGATGGATATCGGGCTGGATAGGCTCGAAGAACGACTGGCATCGGAAAACATCACTGAAGTGATTTTGGCAACCAACCCGACAGTAGAAGGGGAGGCGACGGCGAACTATATTGGGCAGATGTGTGCGCAGTATGGGGTGGCGGCGAGCCGGATTGCTCATGGGGTGCCTGTCGGCGGTGAGTTAGAAATGGTCGATAGCACGACGCTTTCTCATTCGTTGTCAGGCCGCTCGAAATTGTAGCATCCTCGTCATATTTCAAATTGTAGGGGGTGTTGGCTGCACAACCTCACCCTAGTCACATACTTCAGTATGCTCCTAGGGATAAGCTTGCTTGCCGCCTACCTACAACTTTGAACTATTTAGAGGATGATGGTGGGGAGTTGATTTTAAAATTTAAAGGCAAACCTCTCAAAGCAAAAATATTAAAGCAAAACCTTCCAAGCAAAAGCATCGTAGTTTTTGGTCATTTCCTTTTGTTCATATTAATTTGGCTGCTAATTTGTGGTTAGTGGTTGAATTCTATTTTTTTGTCCCCAAATTAGTTTCCATCGATAAGTCAAAACTAACTATTAGATTGATGATATAGAGGCGATTAATGAGTATGAAAGGACAAGAAACTCGTGGGTTTCAATCAGAAGTCAAACAACTGCTCCAGTTGATGATCCACTCTCTTTACTCAAATAAAGAAATTTTTCTGCGTGAGCTAATTTCCAACGCATCCGATGCGGCGGATAAACTGCGTTTTCGTGCATTATCTAAGCCTGAACTGTATGAAAATGATGGCGAACTGCGTGTGCGTATTAGCGCAGACAAAGACAAAGGTACTCTCACTATCAGTGACAACGGCATCGGTATGAGCCGTGAAGAAGTGATTGAAAACTTAGGAACCATCGCTAAATCAGGCACTAAATCATTTTTAGAATCATTAGGCAGCGATCAAGTTAAAGATAGCCAAATGATCGGTCAGTTTGGTGTGGGTTTCTATTCTGCGTTTATTGTCGCGGATAAAGTCACCGTTCGTAGCCGCGCCGCAGGTGCTGAAGCGAGCGAAGGGGTATTCTGGGAATCTGCTGGCGAAGGTGAATACACTATCGCAGATATCGAAAAAGCCGATCGCGGAACCGAAATCACCTTACATCTACGTGATGACGAAAAAGAGTTTTTAGATAACTGGCGCTTACGTTCTGTTATCAGCAAGTATTCTGACCATATTGCACTGCCCGTTGAAATCGAAGAGAAAAACGAAGAAGACGGCACGGTTACTTGGGAAAAAATTAACCAAGCAAAAGCGCTGTGGACTCGCAGTAAATCTGAAATTTCGGATGAAGAATATGTGGAATTCTACAAGCATATCTCCCACGACTACGCAGACCCACTAACTTGGGCGCATAACCGTGTGGAAGGGAAGCAAGAATATACCAGCCTGCTGTATATTCCATCTCAAGCGCCATTTGATATGTGGAACCGCGACCAGCGCCATGGTTTAAAACTGTATGTTCAACGCGTCTTTATTATGGATGATGCTGAGCAATTTATGCCTAATTACCTGCGTTTCGTTCGTGGGGTATTGGATTCTAACGATTTACCGTTGAACGTTTCCCGTGAAATTCTGCAAGACAGCGCTCTGACGCGTAACTTGCGCAGTGCACTGACAAAACGTGTTCTGCAAACACTGGAAAAACTGGCGAAAAACGATGCAGAGAAATACCAAACTTTCTGGCAGCAATTCGGTCTGGTCATGAAAGAAGGTCCTGCGGAAGATATGGGGAACGGTGAAGCGATTGCAAAACTGCTGCGCTTTGCGACCACCCATAACGACAGTAGCGTACAAAATGTTTCGCTGGAAGACTACGTAAGCCGCATGGTGGAAGGTCAGGATAAGATTTACTTTATTACTGCCGATAGTTACGCCGCTGCGAAAAGCAGCCCGCATTTAGAGCTGTTCCGTAAGAAAGGCATCGAGGTTCTGCTGTTATCTGATCGCATTGACGAATGGATGATGAACTATCTCTCTGAGTTTGATGGTAAACAGTTCCAATCTGTGAGCAAAGCCGACGAGTCATTAGACAAGTTAGCGGATGAAAATAAAGCGGAACAAGAAGAAGCAGAGAAGCAGTTAGAGCCATTTGTTGAGCGCGTGAAAACCTTCTTGGGCGACCGTGTGAAAGAGGTTAAATTGACTCACCGTTTAACCGATACACCAGCCATTGTGACCACCGATGCGGATGAAATGAGCACCCAAATGGCGAAATTATTCGCTGCTGCGGGTCAAGCGGCGCCAGAAGTGAAATATAACTTCGAGCTAAACCCGAACCATGCATTGGTGAAAAAAGCGTCTGAAGTGGAAGATGAGAGCATGTTTGCAGATTGGGTGGATGTACTACTCGACCAAGCCCTACTGGCAGAGCGTGGTACGCTGGAAGATCCAAACTTATTTATTAAAAAAATCAACGAGTTACTTTTAAAGTAGTCTATTAAGGTATTTTCGTTTTCGAACATAAACCACGTAAAAAAGCGATTTTTTGCGTGGTTTTTTTCTTTTGCGAAAAAAGATAAATGGGAAAACGTTTACGTGTCTTCTTGAGTCAGATGCCATGCTAATGGTATGGTAGAGCGTTTTCTTTTCAAATTATAAAAAACTAAATAGCAAGGGGTTTACGCAATGCGTATCATTCTGCTTGGCGCTCCAGGCGCTGGTAAGGGCACTCAAGCTCAATTTATTATGGAGAAGTTTGGGATCCCTCAGATTTCAACCGGCGACATGCTACGTGCCGCGGTAAAATCAGGGAGCGAATTAGGTTTACAAGCTAAAGAGCTGATGGATAACGGCAAATTAGTGACTGATGAACTGGTTATCGCATTAGTGAAAGAGCGCATCAAACAAGATGACTGTCGCAATGGCTTCTTGTTGGATGGGTTCCCGCGTACCATTCCTCAAGCGGATGCAATGAAAGAAGCAGGCATCAACGTTGATTACGTTTTAGAATTCGATGTTCCTGACGAAATCATTGTTGAACGTATCATTGGTCGCCGTGTTCACGCACCTTCAGGTCGTGTTTATCACGTCACTTTCAACCCACCTAAAGTTGAAAACAAAGATGACGTAACTGGCGATGAATTAACTATCCGTAAAGACGACCAAGAAGACACGGTTCGTAAACGTTTAGTTGAATATCATGCACTGACTGCGCCATTAATCGCTTACTATCAAAATGAAGCGAAAGCGAGCAGCACTCAGTACTTCAAGTTAGACGGTACTCGTAAAGTGACTGAAGTGAGCGCAGAGTTAGCAAAAATTTTAGGCTAATTTTTAACGCATCATATAAAAAGGCAGCATTAATCGCTGCCTTTCTTTTTGTGCCACAAGTTGGCAAAATTAGTTATTAAAATCTGTTATTGTTGGGAATAATTATCAATTAGGAGCTGTTCTAATGTTAGAAAAAAAATATGGAATTCTATTGGTAAATTTGGGAACGCCCGATGCCCCAACAACAACAGCCGTTAAACGCTATTTAGCTGAATTCTTAACTGACCCGCGTGTTATTGATGTTTCCCCATTGATTTGGAAGCCTATTTTATATGGTGCTATTTTGCCAATCCGCGCTTCCAAAGTGGCAAAACTTTATGGCTCAATTTGGATGGATGAAGGCTCGCCATTATTAGTTTATTCACAGCGTCAAAAAGAAAAATTATCTGCATTTTTTCCTAATACACCGATTGAGCTGGGAATGACTTACGGCTCGCCGTCAATAAAGAGTGCTATCGACAGCTTGATTGCGCAAGATGTGACGGAATTAGTGGTTTTACCGCTGTATCCACAATATTCCTGCACCACGACGGCTGCCGTCTATGAGGCTATCACTCGCGCTTTTAAACCTATGCGGACTATCCCGTCGGTGCAATTTATCCGTAGTTACGCCACTCATCCTGCGTATATTCAAGCCTTAGCGGAATCCATCGAAGCCAGTTTTGCTAAACACGGTGAACCAGATAGGTTGATCCTCTCTTTCCACGGTATCCCGCAGCGTTACTGCGACTCAGGGGATATTTATGATAAAGAGTGTGAGCAAACCACCGAATTATTAAAGCAAGCCCTGAAATTCCCAAGTGACCGAGTGTTAATGACTTACCAATCTCGATTTGGTCGTGAACCATGGTTAAGCCCATACACGGATCAGACGATGAAAAAGCTACCGTCAGAGGGGGTTAAGTCAGTGCAAGTGGTTTGCCCAGGGTTTTCGGTGGACTGTTTAGAAACATTAGAAGAAATTAGCGAGCAAAATAAAGAATTTTTCTTACATAATGGTGGTGAGCAATATCGTTATATTCCTGCACTGAATGACAGCGATATCAGCATTAATATGATTCAGTTAATTCTGAAAAATCACTTAGAAAGAGTGATTTCATAGGTAATTTCATAAAGAAGGTTAATGGTTATATCCAAAACTTAAATTTTGACTATAATTATGACCTCAATATTCAATGGTACAATTTAGAGTGCGTTGTTTGGAATTAACATGACTGAAAAAACCAATTTATCTCCAGAATTAAAAAAACAGCTAGAGCAAGATCCGCAATATAAATTGCAGCACAATGATGAAATAGATCTCATGGCGTTGATAGCGGTTCTGTTCAAGAATAAATTATTGATTATTATTGCAACAGTCATTGTTACCGCACTGAGTATTGGGGTTGTCAAAATGTTACCTCAGAAATGGACGAGTGAAGCGATTATTATCCCGCCAACGTCTGAAGAGGTAAAAGAAGCTAATGAATTTTCAGCGCACTTAAATGCATTAGGCATGGAAGTCGACTTAAGTTCTCAGCGTATTTACAACGAATTTATTGTTCAATACCGCTCTAAAGTTAACCAAGAAGCCTTCGTTAAAAGCACCGATTATTTTAAAACACTGCTTGATAAGCTTGAGAATAAAAATGATCCGCTCGAGGTTCAACGCTTAGTGAATCGCATTATTGCGGATTCGATTAAACTTAAATACAACGGTAAAGAAAAAGACAGTGATGATAGCGACATTGTTCTGTCATTTACCGCGCCAACAGCGGTTGAAGCGCAAGATTTAATGGATGGGTATATTCGTTATACAGCGAGTATTGTCCGTAAAAGAATGAAAACAGAAGTGGATAATGCAATTTCACGCCAACTGATTTATAGCGTTGAAGCATTAAAACAAGATACCAACAAAATCCAGATTTCTTATGACGTTAAAATTGAGCGTTTAAAACGCGCTATTACTATCGCGAAAGCCGCTGGAATTACGCGTCCTATCGCAAGAGATTCAGTGGCCATTAATGATGACCCTGATTATCCAATTGCATTAGGTTCAGAAGCGTTAGAAGAAAAATTGGGGATTGAGTTAAAGAACCGCGACTTAGCGCTGATCAGTGAAAAACTGCAAAATGCAAAAGTCTATATTGAAAACTTAAACTCACTCACAACTAAAGAATTAGATTTTGAGCCTATCAGATTTATTCTGACTCCAGATTTACCGATTACTAAAGATTCCCCTAAATCGATGCTTATCGTGGCATTAGGCGCTATTCTTGGCTTTATTATGAGCTGTGCGTTTGTACTAGGTCGTGACCTGTACCGTAACTATAATCAGCAAAATACTCGCCGTAAGTAATCACTCTAAAGCATTATAAATACCTAACCGGCACCTTTTTATCGAAGGGTGCTGGTTTTGTTTTATCGTGTTAGAATACGGAAATGTTCCTTTTTTAATGTTCCCAATATGAAATTCCCCGGTCAACGCAAATCTAAACATTACTTTCCCGTCTCCCTCAGAGATCCTCTTTTACAACCGATGAAAGAGATGCTCTCTGATGATGAAAACTGCAAATCGTATATTGTGGGTATCGACCAAACACTCGTCGATATCGAAGCCAAAATTGATGATGAATTTATTGAACGTTATCAATTAAGTAAAGGTCACTCTTTAGTCATCGAAGATGATGCGGCTGAAGCGCTCTACAAAGAGCTCACCGATAAGAAACTGATCACCCATGAATTTGCAGGCGGTACGATAGGAAATACGCTTCACAATTACTCTGTCTTAGCCGATGACCGCTCCGTCTTATTGGGCACGATGTGCAACAATATTCAGATTGGTAGTTATGCTTATCGCTACCTCTGCCATACTTCAAGCCGAATGGATCTAAACTACCTACAAGGGGTCGATGGTCCTATTGGGCGCTGTTTTACGCTCGTCACTGATAACGGTGAACGTACGTTTGCAATTAGCCCTGGACATATGAACCGCTTGCACCCTGATAGCATACCTGAAGAGATTATTGCAGGCGCATCAGCGTTGGTATTAACGGCTTATTTAGTGCGTTGTAAGCCGGGGGAAACGATGCCGGATGCGACGATGCAAGCTATCCATTATGCGAAAAAACATAATGTTCCCGTGGTACTGACATTGGGAACCAAGTTTGTTATCGCTCAAGATCCGCAATTCTGGCGTGATTTCCTTAAAGATCATGTATCAGTAGTCGCCATGAACGAAGATGAAGCCTTGGAATTAACTGGCTTTAGCGATCCCCTATTGGCATCTAATATGGCGCTGGATTGGGTTGACCTTGTTCTGTGTACAGCAGGACCTTCAGGGCTGTATATGGCAGGCTTTACGGAAGAAGAATATAAACGTAAAACTCAGCACCCATTACTGCCGGGAGCAATTGCTGAATTTAACCTGTATGAATTTAGCCGCGCGATGCGCATGCAAGATTGTAAACAACCTCGTCGTATCTTCTCCCATATTGAGCCGTATATGGGCGGTCCCGAAAAAATCATGAATACCAATGGTGCGGGTGATGGTGCATTATCTGCGTTACTGCATGATATTACGGCGAATTCATATCACCGTTCAAATGTGCCTAATTCCAGTAAGCACGAGCGTCAATATCTCACTTATTCCTCACTGGCACAGGTGTGTAAGTATGCGAACCGTGTAAGTTATCAAGTGCTTTCTCAGCATTCACCGCGCTTAACTCGCGGGCTACCAGAAAAAGAAGATAGCTTAGAAGAGTCCTATTGGGATCGCTAACTTGGAATAAGTAATGCTGAAATAAAAAAACACCTCGAATGAGGTGTTTTTGTTTTTATCATGACGCTAACTATTACGCTTCTTTGGCGATCCCCGCAGGGTGCTCAGCTTTAACCGCCTCAACCGCTTTCTCATCTTCTTGTTCATAGCGCATCGCTTGTGGAACAGAGATTTTAATCGCAATAAATACCGCTAAGAAACCGCCCACTAATTTACCTAACAGAATTGGTAGCACCAATGTGGGTTGGAAGTTTGCGGTAAAGGCTAAGTGGTCGCCAATCGTCGCTTGAGCACAGACCCCAAAGGCTACGCACAACACTTTATCCCTTGCACGCATTTCTTTGAATAAGTGGTAAGTTGCAATGATATTTGCCATCACCATGATGAAACCCAGAGAACCTGTATCGCTCAGTTTTAATCGGCGGCTGAGTGCGCTGACTAGTGGCTTGCAGTAACGTTGGAACAGGTAACAGATAGGGAATGTACCTGCGAGCATGATCCCGATATAACCTGCAATCTCGATCGCACGGAATAACTCATTTTGATCGGCAAATAGTGGATCGAATCCCCAAGCCCCAAAGACTTTACTAAATACGCCGGTAAAATGTTCCACAATGGAGAAGGCTAATACTAATTTCACGAATGCATCCATGATCTTACCGAAGATCAGAAAGCCCGTAACCATTAGCATTGGACGATATTTTAATCCCGCAGCCAGCAAGAAACAGAAAACGAATAGCGGCATTAAATATTGCAGCATCGTCAAGAAATCAAGAGTGAGTTGATGAGTCGCTGGGGAGTTCGTCGAAATAATATCGCGAACAGGGATATTATTCAGTGTGATCAACAGCAATGAAGCCAATACCCCGAATGGGATTGAGATCAATCCTGCCATTGCCCCTAAGGCTAAATATTTGTGATCTTTACGATTTAACATCGTTAAACCAACGGGGATCAGATACACAATGGTTGCCCCAGATGTATAACCGATCAACATCGCAGTGATCCACATATCGCGATTCGTCGTTAAGGCGTCTGCTAACTGATATCCGCCCATATCTACCGCGATAATGGATAGTGCTGCGATAGAAACATCAGAGCCAACAGAGCTAAATACTGGTCCTAAGATGTAAGATATCAATTGTGAAAGTAGCGGAACGGCAGCCATGATCCCTGCTTGAGCGAGAAACACAGGACCAATAGAAAAAATACCGTTTACAAACTCTTTTCCGAGGTCGCTGGCAGGTCTGACAATCGATGCAACAGCGCCAATCACGGCGCCGCACATGATTAAGTAGATAATATAGTTTCCGAATTCGGCCATAGTAGGGTTTCCTTTCTTTTTTATTGTTGGAAGAATTAATTTCTTAGCTGGCGAGAACGGGCAATAATGTCGCGATACTGTTCCATTACGCCTTGCATGTTGGTGCCGTCTGGGCGCGTGACACTGGTGTTGCGTCGTATCGCCATTTCATGGCTTATTCCCAAACCTTTACGAGCAAGCAAGGCAGCCCCGAGTGCTGTGACTTCACGATTTGCTGGTGCTTCAATATTTTTTTGTAATAAATTGGCTAAAAACTGCTTAAAGTACTGATTTGACGATAACCCTCCATCGACTGAAATGGACTGACCTAATGGAGAGATTTTCTCCATTGCGAAAATAACTTCGGCGGAGCGGGCGGCTATTCCTTCTAAGACCGACTGCATCATATCTTTCTTATCGGTATCTAATGAGAGTCCCGCCCATAAGCCGGCAGCGCTGCGATCCCAATAAGGACAGCCTAAACCTGAGAGTGCAGGTACAAACGCTAAACCACGTTTAATCGCGGGTTCATCACGAAAATCTGAAAGTTCATCAAAATCCTCAAATAGGCCGATTTTACGTGCCCAGTTGATTGCTGAGGCAGCGTTATACACGCCACCATCTAAGCCGAAAACAGGGGCCTCACCCGGGAATTTCCAGCAAAGTGTGGGTAACAACCCGCTTTGATGAGTTTGTGGGATATCGCTCCCCGTCAAGGCTTGCAAGAAAGCGCCAGTACCAAAGGTAATTTTGGCATCCCCTTTTTGGCGGCAACCATGACCAAATGTTCCCGCAAATTGGTCGACAATAATGGCAGTGACTGGCGTGAGATGTCCGTCGAGATTGACGGCGCCAAAGTCACCGATATTGTCGCGCAGCGGCGGCAAGCAGTGGATCGGCACCCCAAAAATCTCACACAGCTGTGGATCCCACTCGAGGGTATGAATGTTGAGTAAAGAGGTACGTGATGCGGAGTTATAATCCGTCACAAAAACATCGCATAAACGGTCAAGGAAAAATGCATCCATAGTGCCTATGCGTAGGCGGTTTTTATCCGCAAGGGATTTGGCACCCACCACATTCTCCAGAATCCATCCCATTTTACTGGCTGAGAAATAAGGATCTAAGGGCAGTCCCGATTTTGATTGGACAAGCGGCTCAAGCCCCGCATCTTTAAGTTGCTGGATGGTTTTTTCAGTACGCAGATCTTGCCAAACAATCGCGTTATAAAGGGGGCGCTTGGTCTGAGCATCCCACGCAACAATACTTTCGCCTTGATGACAAATACCAATAGCATCAACGACTTCACAACTATTCAGACACTTGATGATGTTCGTTAGGATCTCTTCAGGATCGTGCTCAACCCAACCACTGTTTAAGGTGATTTGCTTGTGTGGAATACTCATCGGGGAATGGTAATGGCCGCCTTCTTCAAAGACGACGACCCGGGTTCCCGTTGTTCCCTGATCGATAGCGGCATAACGTTGATTGAGCATCGCTGAATTTCCCAGTGTTATAAATGTTGTAAATAGGTTTGTTTTTTTGCTTACTATCGTTTAATCGGAAATAAAATCCACAAAAAACTCACAATAACTTCTGTGAATGTGAGAACTGTCACAATAAGATAACAATGTGAGAAGTTTTTGGAGTGTTATTGTGATTTGTGTTGTTTTATATATTGAGATTGTGGGAATTGTGTGGTTTTATGTGTCCAAGTTTTATATTAAGGATTTCAGCCATGAATGCTAATAATAAAAAAATGTGGGATGTCATTGTCATCGGTGGGGGTGTCATTGGCTGTGCAGTGACCCGAAAATTCACATTGATGGGCGCTAAAACACTGCTGTTAGAGCGTGGTGGCGATATTTTATCAGGAGCAAGTAAAGCAAATAGCGCGTTGTTACATACCGGTTTTGATGCCACACCAGGGACATTAGAATTGGAATGCATGCAAGATGGGTATCAGGAATTCATTGATATTAGAGAAAAAATGAATTTACCGTTACTCAAAACAGGCGCGTTAGTCGTGGCTTGGAACGAAGAGCAGCTCAATAAGCTGCCGGGTATTGTAGAGCAAGCACACACTAACAACGTCATGGATGTGGGAATAATAGATAAAGAAGAGCTTTATCGTCGAGAACCTCATTTAGCGGAGGGTGCGCTGGCAGCGGTTGAAGTTCCGGGTGAATCGGTGATTGATCCATGGAGCACGCCACTGGCGTATTTAACTCAAGCCGTAAAACACGGTGCAGAGTACCAATTTCATTGTGAAGTGACTGAGGGTGAGCTAAATGCGGGAATTTGGACATTATCCACATCAAAAGGTGAATTTTCTGCCCGATTAGTGATTAACTGTGCCGGGATTAATGGGGATATCGTGGAATCTATCTGCCACCCATCACCATTTGAGATTAAACCGCGTAAAGGTCAATTTTTGGTATACGACAAAGCAGCAGCGGCAGATATCAATGCGATCATTTTGCCAGTACCCACCGCGATTACGAAAGGTGTTCTGCTATCGAAAACCATTTTCGGTAACTTATTGTTAGGCCCGACAGCGGAAGAACAACAAGACCGCTGGAAAGCGGAAGTGAAGCAAGAAGTCTTGCAAGATTTAATCGACCAAGGTTCTCGCATGTTGCCATCACTGCATAATTACAGTGTGACGGCCACCTATGCTGGATTACGCCCAGCCACGGAAGAAAAATATTATCGAATTAATGATTACCCCGAAAAGCAGTGGATATGTGCTGGGGGAATTCGCTCAACGGGCTTAACGGCAGCGTTGGGGGTCGCCAATCACTTAGGGAAACTTTACCAAGAGAATTTTGACGCATTATTTGAGCTATCACCGCCAACTGAATTAATTTGGCCTAAGATGCCGATGCTCTCTGAATATGATGAACGTGATTACCAATGTAAAAATAATGGCGGCATTGTGTGCCATTGTGAATTAGTGACTCAACGAGAAATTGAAGCCGCGTTTGATTCTGACATTCCACCAGAATGTTTAGGCGCACTTCGTCGCCGAACTCGCGTCATGATGGGGCGTTGTAACGGTTTTTATTGTAGTAGTCAGGTCGCTGAAATTATTAACGGTCGCTTTGACAATACCTTAGCGGTGGAGGCAGTGAAATGAGCTTAAATTACGATGTGATCATTATTGGCTCAGGGCCGGCGGGTATCGCGGCAGCACAAACATTACGTCGCCGTGGTATTCATAATATTGCGATTTTAGAGCGTGAAGCCCATGCAGGTGGTGTTCCTCGTCATTGCCAACATCCCACTTTCGGTTTGTTAGTGTTTAAACGCCCAATGAAAGGCAACCAGTTTGCGGAAAAAATTGTTAATAATTTAGGGGATACACCAATACTAACGCGTTGTACTGTGACGCAATTACAACCTAATGGCACTTTAACAGTCACAACTCCTGATGGCGTGGTTGAGATGCGCGGTAAACGCATTTTGATTGCAACAGGCGTTCGCGAAACACCACGTCACCCACGCTTAGTTTCTGGCTTGCGTCCTCAAGGTATTTTAACTGCGGGTGCGCTACAACAATTTGTCTATTTAAAAGGGCAAAAACCGTGTTTGAACCCAGTGATCGTTGGCAGTGAGTTAGTCAGTTTCTCTGCATTATGGACATTAAAAAATGCGGGCGTAAAAGCGAAAGCCATGATTGAAAGTGGCGAACGAATTCTGGCATTCAAACCAGCTTCATTGTTTGCTAAAGCCATGGGAACCCCGGTGTATGTGAATAGCAAAATCACGGAAATTGGCGGCTTAGAAAGAGTCGAATATGTGATGGTGGAAACCGCAGGGCAAATACGCAAAATTGAGTGCGACTCTGTGATTTTTACCGGGGGCTTTGTGGGTGAAAATACGTTAATTCGTAAAAGCCACTTGAGTTTTGAGGCTAGTACAGGCAAACCCGTCACTGATCAACGTAGCCGCTGTTCTGATGGCTGCTATTACGCGGCGGGTAACATGCTGCACCCTGCGGATATGGGGGATCAGTGCTACCAAGAAGGTGAGATCACCGGCGGATATATTGCAGATGATTTATTAGCCAATCACCATCAAACGGATGTACAGCAAGGGAATAGATTGCCGATTCGATTTGCTGAGCCAATTCGTTTTACGGTACCTGCATGTATCAATATGTCCGAAAATACTGCGAAAAATGTGGATTTCAACATTCAAGTCAACACGGCGATAACGGGAACAATCCGTGTGATGGCAGGTAATACCGTGCTGTATGAAAAGCGTCGTCGCTGCTTACCGACTCGTCGTATTTTGCTGAAAAATATCGATTTAACAAAAATCCAAGCGAGTGCTACTGAAATTACTGTCACTGTTGTATAGTGCTGGAAATGTTAAATGGTCAGAAGGATTAAACTATGTGTGAGGGACGCTCCTCAAAAGTACGACACCAAACCATCATTGAGATGTTATCGACTCAAGGTCAGGTGTATGTACAGGAGCTTGCGACGCATTTTAATGTGGCGCAAGAAACTATCCGTCGTGATCTGAGCAAGCTTGAAACTCAAAAATTATTAAAGAAAGTTCACGGTGGGGCTGTCAATATTCAGTCCAAATTTGAGCGTAATTTTACAGAACGAGCGCAAGCGGCTGTTGATGAAAAGAAAGCGATAGCAGCAAAAGCGGCGGAGTTAATTAAGCCTGGAGACACACTGTTTATTGATTTTGGCACGACGACCTTCGAGTTTAGCCAACGCATTAAGTCGATTGATAATATAACGGTGATAACAAACTCACCGTTATTAGCTAGCACATTGCAGGAAAACCCTACCATCGAAACGATTTTGATTGGTGGGCAATTTAATGCGGCACAAAATGCCTGCTTAGGCGCAATCGCATTAAAGAATATTACGGAATTTTTCGCAGATTATGCGGTTATCGGCGCTGGCGCTTTTCATCCTCAGCATGGTGTGATGGATCAACACGTTGATGAGGCTGCCATTGCACAAAAAATGCAGGAAAACAGTGATAAGCTGATGGTGTTAGCTGATGGAACAAAAGCCCATAAGCATGCGATTAACTTTGTGGCTGGGTGGGATAATATTGATTATCTCATTACTACCACTAAAGACTTTAAATTAGCTGAAAATAAAAAACGCCCGAAAACCAAAATTATTATTGCAGATATTCTGTAAGCCATAAAAATCAAAGCATTACCCATTTAATTTATACCCTATGGAAAATAATTCATTTATTTTTCATAGGATTACTTTGCTCAAAATTCGTTAAATACGACACTAGGAATTAAAATGAAACTTTATTTTATTGCGTGCCCATATTCTGATCCTGATAGCAATGTTGTGGAAATGCGTTTTCAAGCTTGTACCCAATATGCAGCGGAATTAGCGCTTAAAGGAATTGCAACCTATAGCCAAATTACCATGACTCACCCGATCAATCAGTACTTAGCTTCGCAAGGGCAAAAAGTGGCATGGTCAGCGATTGATATGGAATTTTTAAAGCGTTGCGATGGTTTGATTGTTCTGACGCTGGCGGGATGGGAAAAAAGTGGTGGTGTTGCCGCAGAAATTCAATTCTTCAAAGATAAAGGTTTACCTGTGTGGACTGACAGTGAATTTGCTGAACAAATGCTGAATTCATAATAAAAAAAGCCGTAACGTTAATCAGTTACGGCTTTTTTGTTTTCAATTAAAAATGAACTTAATTGACACTGAACTTAGTGGCTCGGTTTTAGATACTCATCCAAATTTTTGCCATCTGGGTTGTGATTATCTTTATCCTTATCATCTGGGATAGCACAACCAAATTCAGCCACATCATTGCACATTAACGTGGTGATAGATTTTGCAATCTCATGTTCACCAATAATAATGTGGTCTGCACCGCGTTCTCTAATAAAGCTGACTTCATCATCATAGTGGGCGCGTACGACCACGGTGATATTCGGATTCAGCTCTTTGGCGGTAGCCACAATTTCACCTGCTTCATAACCGTTTGGAATGGTTAGTAACAGGGATTTTGCACATTCAATACGGGCAAGGCTTAGGATATCTTTACTGGCACCATTACCTAAGATGGCACTGAAACCATTTTCAGCCAGCTCTTCAAAGCGTGCACGGGTATCTTCAACCACAACCAGTGGGATTTCACGACGACGCAGTTTATCAGCCAGCATGCCACCAACACGACCGTAACCAACTATCACTGCATGACCACAAATATCCACTGGGATCTGAGTCTCTTCTTCCAGTGTTTCTTCCAGAAGCTGCTCTTCGATGGTCTCGGTTTTTTCCAGATATTTATCCAACAGGCTGAATAACACTGGGTTTAGCATGATAGAGACAATCGCACCGGCTAATACCAAGTTTTGAGCGTCTTTATCCATTACCCCGAGTGCCAGACCCATTCCCGCCAAAATAAAGGCAAACTCACCAATTTGAGCCAAGCTGACAGAAATGGTTAATGCTGTACGGCGTGAGTGCCCAAACATGCGTACGAGCACCAGCGCGGCGGCAGATTTACCAATAATAATGATGCCGAGAACAGCGATGATCCCTAACGGTTGCTCAATGAGAACCACTGGGTCGAATAACATCCCGACAGACACGAAGAACAGTACTGCAAACGCATCGCGTAGCGGTAAAGTGTCCTGAGCCGCACGATGGCTCAGCTCTGATTCATTCAGCACCATGCCTGCGAAGAATGCGCCTAATGCGAAGGAAGCGTCAAAAATCGCGACAGCAGCATAGGCGATACCTAATGCAAGCGCTAAAACCGCAAGCGTAAACAGTTCACGAGAACCTGTTGATGCTGTGCGAGATAAAATCCATGGGATAACTTTTCGCCCGATGACAATCATAATGACGATAAAGGCAACGACTTTACCTATTGTCCATCCAAGGCTCATGGCTAATTCGCCAAAACTGGCTTCATTACTATCCATGATCCCTGCGGCAGCAGGTAACAGTACTAAGGCGAGAACCATGGCTAAATCTTCAACAATTAACCAGCCAATAGCGATTTGCCCGCGTTGACTTTCAATGAGTTGCCGCTCTTCAAGTGCACGTAGTAATACAACGGTACTTGCTGTTGACAGACAGAGACCAAAGACAATTCCCGTAAATACGCCCCAACCGAATAACATCGATAAGCCAAGACCTAATAAAGTCGCGACGGCTATTTGAGCGATGGCGCCGGGGATGGCAATTGCTTTTACGGCTAATAAATCTTTCAATGAGAAATGTAGACCAACACCAAACATCAAAAGAATAACCCCGATTTCAGCGAGTTCAGGGGCTAGGGTGGTGTCTGCAACAAAACCGGGGGTAAAAGGACCCGCTAATACACCCGCGGCAAGATAACCGACAAGTGGCGAAATTTTTAAGCGCTGCGCGAGCATGCCTAATATATATGCAAGGGCGAGACCACCAACAATGGTTGTAATTAAGGGCGTTGAATGCTCCATTAAGTCTCCTCTGGTTTGTTTATGAATAAAAAGGTGGGTACATGCCTTTGGCTTTCAAAATGTTGATGACGTTAATCACCATTTTGAAATACAAATTGCGTGTTTATCTATTTTAGCGGTTTTGAAAACAAATTTCTTTAAAAAATTGCCTAGTTTCTAAAAAAAAATCGAGCTGATAGGGCTAAATCGTTACAAGCTTTTTATTTTAGTCGTTTTTATGGAAGTCTTTTGTGAAATAAAGGAAGGGTTATCCATACTTATAAAAACATAAGTATGGATAAAATAAGGTAATAAGCCTATTTGTTGTTTATATTTGGTAACAATACAGTAAAAATACCCAATAATGGTAGAAAGGCACAATATTGATAAACTTGCTCAATGCTGGTTTGGTCTGCAATATGACCCAAGACAGCAGCACCAACGCCCCCCATACCAAAGGCTAAACCAAAGAATAGCCCTGAAACCATCCCTGTTTTACCTGGGATCAATTCTTGTGCGTATACCAAAATAGCCGAGAATGCTGAGGCTAAAATCATCCCGATAATCACCGTCAGGACACCCGTCCAGAAGAGTGACGCGTGAGGTAAAATCAACGTAAATGGGGCAACGCCAAGGATAGAAAACCAGATAACATACTTACGCCCAATTTTATCGCCAATAGGACCACCAATCATGGTTCCCGCAGCAACGGCGAATAAAAATACAAACAAGTGAATTTGGGCGTTTTGTACCGAAACACCAAACTTATCGATTAAATAGAAAGTGTAGTAACTGCTAATGCTCGCTAAATAGAAATATTTTGAGAAAATTAAAACTAACAAAACGCTGAGTGAGCCAACCACGACTTTGCGAGGCAGCACTTTAACTTCTCCGTGAATGACGGGCTTTTTCTTTGCAGCGCGATGCTGCTGTTTATACCAACTGCTAACTTGCAAAAGAATAATAATGGCGAGTAGTGCCGCGAACGAGAACCAACCGATGTTGCCTTTACCATAAGGTTCAATGATCAGTGCGGCAAGTAGAGGACCTAATGATGCTCCGAGGTTGCCGCCCACTTGGAAAAAGGATTGGGCTAAACCATGGCGTCCACCAGATGCCATCCGTGCGACTCTTGATGATTCAGGATGGAAGACAGAAGAGCCAGTCCCCACTAACGCGGCAGCGATTAAGATGGTTGGGAAGGTTTCTGCCATGGCTAATAGCAATAGACCCGACAAGGTAAAGCTCATGCCTATCGGTAAGGAATAGGGTTGAGGGTGTTTATCCGTGTAATAACCAATAATCGGCTGTAAAAGTGATGCCGTGACTTGGTAAGTGAGGGTGATCATCCCAATTTGAGCGAAGCTAAGGGAAAAATCAGATTGTAATAAGGGATAAATCGCTAATATTAGCGACTGAATCATGTCATTGAGTAAATGAGAGACACTGATTGCCGTCAGGATACTGAAAACGGTTTTTCCCGTTTTATTGGCGGGTTTGGCGCCGCCATTCGCTGCTGTTTGCTCACTCATGATCATCACTTTAGTTTGTTGCGTAATTGTAACCAATATAACTAATATAGAAATTATTTAAATGGCAATATGAGTGGCATGGGTAAATTGATGGAAAATATTAGTCGATCCAGATCTCATTTCTTTGTAACAGCGTTCTGTTTGTGCATAGCCGCTCAGATCTTGCCGTCATTTTTATGCTATAAGACTGAGTCTATTAACACATGGCTTATTAACTCATAAGCTTATTACGCATAAAAAACTACGTAATCGGTAGAGATTTCTATACCAGCAGGGAGAATGTATGAAACTGACATTTAAGGCATCCGCATGCGCATTAACTGTCTCGTTAGCGCTGTTACCCGCAGCGATGGCAAATGCGTGGGAAAAAGATAAAACCTACAACATCACTATTTTGCATACTAACGATCATCATGGTCATTTTTGGCACAATGAAAAAGGTGAGTATGGATTAGCGGCACAAAAAACCGTGGTTGATGAAATTCGTGACGAAGTGGTGAAGCAAGGCGGCAGTGTTTTATTACTCTCTGGTGGGGATATTAATACTGGTGTACCAGAGTCTGATTTGCAAGATGCTGAGCCTGATTTTAAAGGGATGAATTTGGTGGGCTACGATGCGATGGCGCTCGGTAACCACGAATTTGATAACCCGCTAGAAGTCCTCAAGCAGCAAGAAAAGTGGGCAACGTTCCCATTCTTATCTGCCAACATTTATCAAACCAGCACAGGTAAACGTCTCTTTAAACCTTATCAAGTCTTTGATAAGCAAGGTGTAAAAATTGCTGTTTTAGGCTTAACAACTGACGATACCGCGAAAATCGGTAACCCTGCGAACTTCCCTGATGTTGAATTCCGCGTCCCTGCTGCTGAAGCCAAAAAAGTGGTGGAAGAGCTACGTGCGACTGAGAAACCAGACATTATTATCGCGGCAACCCATATGGGACACTACGATGATGGCAACCACGGTTCTAACGCACCGGGGGATGTGGAAATGGCGCGCAGCTTACCTGCGGGCTATTTAGATATGATAGTGGGTGGTCACTCACAAGACCCTGTTTGTATGTCTCAAGAGAACAAAAACTACAAACAAGAAGACTATGTGCCAGGAACCCCATGTGCGCCAGACAACCAAAATGGCACCTGGATTGTTCAAGCCCATGAGTGGGGTAAATATGTAGGTCGTGCCGACTTTGAATTCAAAAACGGTAAATTCACCTTAAAACACTATCAGCTGATCCCAATTAACCTGAAGAAAAAAGTGAAGAAAGACGACGGTTCATCGGATTACGTCTACTACACACAGGAAATTGCGCATAACCCTGAAATGACAAAATTGCTAACCCCTTATCAAGATAAAGGCGACCAGCAATTAGGCGTGAAAGTCGGTTCAGTGGAAGGCAAGCTGGTGGGTGACCGTAATAAAGTGCGCTTTGAGCAAACCAATATGGGGCATTTACTACTGGCGGCTCAAAAAGAGCGTGCAGGGGCTGATTTTGCCATCATGAGCGGCGGCGGCGTGCGTGATTCCATCGAAAGCGGCGATATTACCTATAAAGATGTCTTGAAAGTTCAGCCATTTGCTAACGAATTAGTCTATGTGGACTTTAAAGGCGAAGAGGTTCTGCCGTATCTGCAAGCGGTCGCTAACATGAAACCTGACTCAGGTGCTTACGGTCAGTTCTATAATGTGAGCCTGACTCTGAATGCCGACGGCACAATCAGCGATGTGAAGATTGATGGCAAACCCGTCGATAAGAACAAAACTTACCGTATGGCGACATTAAACTTTAACGCGATTGGCGGTGATGGTTATCCAGCTATCGATAATCATCCAAACTACGTCAACACCGGTTTTGTGGATGCGGAAGTGCTCAAAGGCTATATTGAGAAACATTCTCCATTAAAAGCCGCTGATTACGAGCCAAAAGGCGAGATTGTTTATAAAAATAAATAATCGGTAATGAGTGTGAAAAAGCCCCTTAATTGGGGCTTTTTGTTTTTTACGATTCTTTTTTAATATCCGCAAAGCTGGCATTTAGTACACTTGCCAGATCGCTTGGGGCGAGTTCTAAATCCAAACCGCGCTTGCCACCGGAAATAAACATAGTCGTAAATTCTTGAGCTTGGCTGTCAATCACGGTCGGAAGGCGTTTTTTCTGACCTAATGGGCTGATCCCTCCTAGCAAATACCCCGTGTTTTTTTGGGCAATTTGCGGATCGGCCATTTCGACTTTTTTGACTTTAAATACCTTAGCAACAGATTTGAGATCGAGCTGCCCAGAAACTGGAGTGACAGCCACCGCTAAGGTTTTTTGATCGCCATTAAGCGCGACTAATAAGGTTTTGAAGACTTGCTTGGCATCTAAGCCTAATTTTTGGACGGCTTCATCACCAAAATTACTCTCATTGGGATCGTGATCATAAGGGTGTAGCGTGAATTTAATTTTTTGTTTTTCCAGTAATTTTACTGCCGGAGTCATAATTATTCCTTTTCTTTTTCAATGACTGGATTTGATCAATTATCGTTTCGTAAATAATCAATTAAGCTCTGTTCACCAAACAAGTGCAGTGCGCCTACGGCGACCACATAATTACCCGCAGGCAAGGTTTTCAGTTTTCTCGCCCATTCCTGATTGCGTTGAGTCATCAGCACATTATAAACCCCTTCGCTGAAGGTATTCGGTAATGTAACGCAATTTTCCGGTTGAAAATCCAGCCACCAGCTAATCATGGTTTGCAAGGAGCGGGCATTGGCGCGCCAATGAATTAGGGTATCTTGCAATAATGGCAAACCATCATCGGGTAAATCGAGCAGTAATTGCACTTGGGAGTCTACACCTTCTAGCTCAATAATGGGCTTATTTTGGGCTAGTGCGTTATGGATCAGTTGGTAGTCAATTCCATAGTGACCTCGTAAACCCAATAACTGCGCTTGTGTGGCTTGCATCGTCAGGGCGACTTGCCAAGAGGGAAGATGGTCAAACTGAGTGGGGGATTGACGTATCTCTTGGCAGTATTGTAAAAACAGGGCAAACTCAGCGTCCGTTAATCTCTGGGAAATCGGTGCTATCAAGGCTGTAGACGTTGGGAAAGGTGAGTTTGCTTGCGTGATATCCGCCTCAACAATCAGCCCATCTGCGTGGTTGATTTTATCGAGCAAGGTTGCGGATAAGGGAAACATATTTTCGGTTCCCATATGAATACTGCCGACAATGTGCAGCTTTATATTATTAGGTAAGCGAACATCAACAGCTGGATAAGGATAATTCGGAGCCACTCCCCGGTGCAGCCAACTTTTTAAGTTTTCGGGTAGTTTTCCCATCTGATATTTATCCTGATTTAACGACTGAGATAAACAGAGTAAACAATCTTGTAGGAATTTGCGAATCACACCGCACGATACGGTCTATGACTAAAATATTGCCTATCACTAAGCAGACGAATTGCAGATAAAAAAATAGCGCCTCATCATCAGGCGCTATTTATTATATTGTGTGAGTCATTATGCAAATTAGTCTTTGCGCTTTAATAGGCTTAATAGAGAGAATAAACCAAACGCACTGAAAATTAATTCGATACCGATTAATGCGGTTAACAGCGCAATCGAGGTAATAGGACCATTGCCAATTAATAAGTAAGCAATAAAGAAGTCCAGAACCCCGATGATAATCTGCATCCAACCACCTGCAGATTTAATTTGTTGGATACCGGCATATAGGCGCATTACCCCGCCAATAATAAACAGCGCCGCAATCACCATTGCCATGGCGATTAAGCCCTGTAAAGGCTCTTTGATAAATGCATAACCGACGATGCAGTAAATAATCCCGATGACAAACCCAAAGAGGCGAGACCAGCCCGTATAGATAGTGGTGCTCAGGATGCTCACAATGGCACCGACGCCACTTAAGATTAATAGCACGCCCACAATAGCACTGACGGCAATACCAGAGGCAACTGGATTAGCTAAACAGGCGATACCACCTAGCAGTAATAACACGGCGAGAACCGCCAAAATATTACGTTGCTTTTTCACGTCACCATTGGCTAAGTTGGTGAGCTTTTCGCGATTAATATTTAACATGGAACCCTCAAACAGTGAAAATAATTAGAATCACTTAATTATAGAACAGGAATGATGAAGGCACTGAGGTATTCGGGCGATTTATTGCGTTGAGTCAAAATGTTGGAAAAGCCACCTTTAAGGTGTAAAGGTGGCTTGATAAGGCTATTTTTCAGGTTTGAAACGTAATAAACGGTTGGCGTTGCTGACCACGGTAATGGAAGAGAGCGCCATGGCGGCTCCTGCCACTACAGGGTTCAATAACGTGCCAGTAATTGGGTATAAAATACCAGCTGCAATCGGAATACCTAGCGAGTTATACACGAAGGCTCCAAACAAGTTCTGTTTCATATTACGTAGAGTCCCTTTGGAGATAGACACTGCATCGGCAACGCCGTGTAGGCTTTGGCGCATTAAGGTAATTGACGCAGTTTCAATCGCAATATCACTGCCGCCGCCCATGGCAATCCCGACATCAGCACGAGCGAGAGCAGGAGCATCGTTGATACCATCACCCACCATTGCTACTTTATGACCTTTGGCTTGCAAAGCTTCAATCGCCGCAGATTTTCCGTCTGGCATCACTCCCGCAATCACTTCGTCAATGCCAGCCTCTTTGGCGATCGCTTTAGCTGTGACTGGGTTATCCCCGGTTAACATTACTAAGCGGAAGCCTTGTTTATGCAGACGGGCGAGGGCGCTGACACTGTCTTCACGTAATGGGTCGCGAATAGACAGCAGTGCTGCAATCTGACCATCAACCGCCAATAGCACTGGTGTGACCCCAAGAGACGCTTGCTGATGGAGCGTTTCATCGATTTCACGGGTATCAATTTGGTTTTCAGTCAGCAGTTTTTGATTGCCAAGTAAAACTGTTTTACCTTCAACAACCGCGGTGACTCCTAATCCAGCCAAAGTTCTAAATTGCTGATTGGCAACAATATCCAGCCCTTTTGCACGGCTAACAATTGCACGAGCCAGCGGGTGGTTAGAACCACTTTCGAGGGACGCCGCAAATTGCAGAGCTTGTGACTCATTAAAACCGTTGAACAGGTGAATATCAGTAACTTGTGGCATGCCCTCAGTTAAGGTACCGGTTTTGTCAAAGACGATGGTATCGAGCTCGCTAGCTTGCTGTAAGGCATCGGCATCACGCACCAATACCCCAAACTCTGCGGCGCGACCGACACCGGATATAATCGACATCGGCGTTGCAAGACCTAAAGCACACGGACAGGCAATAATCAGTACCGTGGTCGTGATAACCAGCGCGTAGGTAATTTGTGGAGCGGGACCCACGAAATACCAAATAGCCCCTGAAATCACTGCAATAGCCACTACCACCGGGACAAACACCGCCGAAATTCGGTCAGCCAATTGCCCGATTTGCGGTTTACTGCTTTGCGCTTGGCGTACTAAGTAAATAATACGCGCTAACGTGGTTTGGCTACCCACTGCGGCGGCGCGGAATAACACGGTACCGTCTTGCACAACGGTTCCTGCGTGTACTGCATCGCCACGGCTTTTTTGCTGCGGGATAGGCTCACCCGTTAGCATCGCTTCATCCAGCCACACTTCACCTTCAATGATTTCACCATCGACAGGGACACGATCCCCTGTGGTTAAGCGTAAAACCATGCCTTGTTTCACTTGAGCAAGGGGCATATCAACTTCCCCTTGCTCGGTGACAACGCGGGCCGTTGGCGGCGTTAAATCCAATAATCGCTCTAAGGCTTTGGAGGAACGCTGGCGTGCGCGCTGCTCAAGGGCATGACCTAAGTTGATCAGACCGATGATCATGGCGCTGGCTTCGTAATAAAGATGGCGAGCTTGTTCTGGGAACATCTCAGGCCAAATATTGACGACAATCGAATAGAGCCAAGCTGCCCCAGTACCTAAGGCAACCAAGGTATCCATGGTGGCACTGCCATTTTTTAAGCTTTGCCATGCACTGCGATAAAAATGCCCACCGGCAAAAATCATCACCAGCAGCGTTAATACCCCGATAGTGAGCCAAATGTTGTGGTTATCAGCGCTTAACATCATGTTGTCGCCGATCATCCCCCAAATCATCACGGGCACACCTAAAGCAAGGGCTAGCGCAGATTGCCAACGGAAGCGGCGCATATTCGCTTGAGCCACTTCTTGCTGGCGTTCACGACGCTTAGCTTCATCTTGGATGATTTCAGCGCCATAACCTGCTTTTACGACCGCTTCGACGAGGTCATCGGGCTTCGCGGTTCCAGTGACTAACGCACTGCGTTCCGCTAAGTTCACTCGTGCATTTTCCACGCCAGGTACGCTATTAAGTGCCTTTTGCACTTTACTGACGCAGCTGGCGCAGGTCATGCCATCGAGTAATAATTGAATGCTGTCATCGGTCACGGCAATGTCAGGCTGTTCGCCAAGGTCAGACTCTTGTGCCGGAATATCACAAACTGCCGCTGAACCCGTTTCCGGCTGTTCAATTGATGTTTTCAGCGGCTCAGTTTTTGGGGAGCTAGCACCTTCTTGGGCAAGTTCTGCGTGGAATCCTGCGCCTTCTACCGCGGCGATTAAATCGGTTGTAGAGGCAGTGCCATAAACTTTAGCCTGTTGAGTATCTACTACCGCGGCAGCAACGCCTTCAACAGCTTCTAATGCTTGCTGAGTTTTCCCTGCGCATTTCATGCAGTTTAAGCCAGAGAGTTGTAACTCTACATTTGGCGCAGTTGCTTCAGTGGCTTCATAGCCTGCATCGACAATGGTTTGAATGAGGGATTCGACGCTAGCGCTGCTTTCAATCACCGCGTAATCAATCGTGACGTTGACTGATTCAACATCAGGGCGTGCTTGCAGTGCTTTTGTCACGGAGCCGACGCAATGCATGCAGCTCAAACCTTGTAAGGATAGAATTATTTTCATTTTTGATTCTCCGGGCCTTCTCATAATGAGGGGCTATAATTTGTACACAAAATCAGTCTATAATCCGCTATGTAATTAAGGTTAAACCTTCCCACAAGGGGAAGGTCAAGGGGAATTATGAATATTAGTGAAATTGCCAAAAAAACCGGTCTGACTGCCAAAGCAATTCGCTTTTATGAAGATAAAGGGCTGATCACACCACCGGAACGCGGGGATAATAGTTATCGCTATTATCAAGCCAGACATCTCGATGAGCTGATGCTTTTAAAACAAGCTAAAGATGTGGGGTTTACGCTGGACGAGTGCGGGGAGTTGCTGGGATTGTTTCGTAATCCAAGCCGCCACAGTGCGGATGTGAAAAGTGCGACGATAGCGAAAATTGATGAAATTCAGCAGACGATTTTAAAGCTGTCGGCTATTCGGGATACGTTACAAGAATTAGTGGATGTCTGCCCCGGTGATGAAGGGGCAGACTGCCCGATTATTGATCATCTGGTGCGTGGCTGTTGTCACCATGGTAAGGCTTAACTTTTAGGGTGTTTCCGTCTACGGCGGTTACTTCCACTTCAGCTTCCGCTTTTAATGGGACGTCGCTGTATATGCGCCAACTGCCATCGGCGAGGCGCACGCGGCTAAACCCCTCTTCGGTATCAGTTAGCAAGCGTGCCCTAACACCAACCAGCTGGTGGCTGATTTGGTTGACATCATCGGCACGACTGGCTTTGCGGTGGCTGAGCCATTTTCGCCATAAAATCGCAGAAACGACGGTAAATACCGCAAATAAGATACCTTGCCATTCCCAACTGAGGAATGGCAATGCAAAGGTGAGCACCCCAACGGTGACGGCGGCAATGCCGGACCAAAGTAGGTAGCCACCTGTACCAAGAAGTTCAGCAATCAGCAGTAATCCCCCAAGACATAGCCAAAACCAGACGGGTTGAGTGCTGATAAATTCTATCATTCTTTAGCCTGCTTTTTGCTTGCACCCATTTTTTTGCTTTCGCCAATGAGTTCAGTGATCCCACCAATTGCGCCCATTAAGTTGCTGGCTTCTAATGGCATCATGATCACTTTGCTATTTTCTGCCGAGCCAATGCTAGTAAGGGCGTCAGTGTATTTTTGTGCCACAAAGTAGTTGATAGCCTGCATATCACCGGCGGCGATCGCCTCAGAAACCATTTGAGTCGCTTTGGCTTCTGCTTCAGCCGCTCGCTCACGCGCTTCTGCTTGTAAGAAGGCAGATTGACGTTCACCTTCCGCTTTCAAAATTTGCGACTGCTTTTCACCTTCCGCTTTTAAGATAGCCGCTTGACGAATACCTTCCGCTTCCAGAATATCGGCACGTTTGGTTCGTTCTGCTTTCATCTGGGCGTTCATCGCACTGACCAGTTCTTTTGGCGGTTTGACATCACGAATTTCAATACGGGTAATTTTTACGCCCCACGGGTTGGTGGCTTCATCCACTACGTGCAGTAAGCGACCATTGATAGAATCACGCTGGGAGAGCATTTCATCCAGCTCCATCGCCCCAAGAACCGTACGGATGTTAGTCATGATCAGGTTCAGAACGGATAATTCTAAATTGCTGACTTCATACGCCGCACGCACAGGGTCAATTACTTGAATAAAGCAGACTGCATCAATGGTCACGTTGGCATTATCACGGGAGATAACTTCTTGGGATGGAATATCAAGGACTTGCTCCATCATATTGATACGGCGACCAATTTTATCCATAAATGGCACTAAAAGGTGTAAACCCGGCTGTAAAGTGCGGGTATAACGCCCAAAGCGCTCAACTGTCCACTGGAAGCCTTGCGGTACCGTTTTTACGCAGGTGGTAACGATAACAACAGCAATAATGACAAGAATAACAACTGGTAGTGCACCAGACGCGAACAAATCCATAGGTAATCCTTAACTAGTAAAGTAATGAATAAACTTGGCGACGGAACTTGCTCGCAAGTGCATCACCTGTTCCCATTGCTGACATGATATCCATCATGGTTTTTTTGATTGCGCCATCCCCTGCGTTTAAGTCTTTGCGTAAGAAGGTGAGCAGCATGTCTAACGCTTCTTCATTGCGATTGACTTCGTGAAGCTTTAACGCCAGTTGAACGGCTAACGTAGTATTTTCTTGATCTTGATTGAATTCTTTTATCAGCTGCTGAATTTCTGGGGTATCCGCAGCTTGCTTGGTTAATTCGATTTGAGCCACTAATCCTTGATAACGGCTGTCTTTATCTTGCATTGGCACGGTAGCTAACAAGGCTTCTGCATCATCAATTAAATGTAGACCAATTTGCACTTCAGCTAATAAGAACGTGATATCGCTGTTTTTAGGCGCAAGTTGGTTGGCTTCTTTCAGTAATGGCAGAGCCTCTTGAAGTTTGCCTTCCGCCACTAATTCAGCGGCTTGCGCAGCTTTTAACTCTTCTGGGCTTGGTAATACGCGAGAGAGTATTTGCAGCACAGCTTCTTCAGGCTGTGGACCTTCGAAGCCATCAACTGGGCGACCATTTTGCAGCACATAAACCGTTGGAACGCCTTTTAAGCCAAACTGGCTGGCGATCATTTGTTCTTCATCGCAGTTAACTTTTGCGAGGATAAATAGCCCTGCGTAGTCTTGAGCAATACGCTCTAACATGCTGGTGAATTCTAAGCTTTGAGGGCTGCGTGGTGACCAAAAGTAGAACATGACAGGCATGTTCATGGATTGTTCGATGGTCTGGTGTAGGTTGGTCTCGTTAATATCAATAATTTGTGCGTTAGCTAACATAAACAGTCTCTTTAAAATTCGTTATTAATCATGTCAATGAAATGGGGGCTTAGTTCTGTTTTTTCAATCTTTCTTGCCCTGACCCGCGAGGACTTTGTCCATTAGCTTATCGGGTAATACACGTTTTAGTATACGCACAAAAACCGTTAATAATGTGACAGAGTAGCGTACACGTGGACGCGGACTCTCTAATGCCAAAATCAATTTTTTGACCACATCTTCAGGATATAACGTAAATTTTGCGGCAATCCCCGGATTTTTAACTGGCTTATCTTGCTGAGTTTGCGCCACATTTTGGGTAAAGGCACTGTGGATGGGACCGGGCTCAATTAAGCTGACGTGAATACCAGAGCCTTGTAATTCCAAACGCAATGCATCTGACCAAGCTTCCAACGCGTATTTACTGGCGGCATAGGCTCCACGACCTGGCGTTGAGATAATGCCCATCACGGAGCTAGTTTGCACAATACGACCTTCATGGTGTGGCAGCATGGCGGGAAGCAGCAGGAAGGTCAATTGGTGAACTCCGAAAAAATTACTGGAGAATTGGGATTCCAATTGCTGGCGGCTCACGGTGTTCAATGGGCCATATACCCCGAATCCGGCGTTATTGAATAATCCGAAAAGTTTTCCATTACAGAGCGTCAGAACCTGCTGAGCAGCGGTCTCAACACTTACCGGGTCATCTAAATCTAACGTCACGGTTTCGAAGCCAAGTGATTGTAATCGTTCAATATCAGCCTGTTTTCGACAGGTGGCTATCACATGATAACCACGCTGTTTTAAAGTCTGCGCAGCGCACAACCCTATGCCACTTGATGCCCCTGTCACTAATACCGTTTTTTGCATAACTTTACCTACTCTGGGCTAAATGTTCGCTATCATATTGGTTCATTATAATTTATTTACCTAGCAAATTTATTTGGCTAATAACTTTATTTGG
>NZ_WLUG01000048.1:0-40111 GCF_009706505.1 Providencia sp. wls1922
CGAACCTGCGACCAATTGATTAAAAGTCAACTGCTCTACCAACTGAGCTAACGACCCATCTAAATGTTTTTAGAATCAATGTTTAATCGATTCTTGCTGATATGACTCGGATTTATCAACCCGCGCTTTCTCGTATCAACGGCGGCTTATATTACTGATTTCTGACGAGGGTGCAATGGTTTTTTTTAAAAAAAAGATTAAGTGCACACTAAACATACGGATAACCCCGAAATATTCGGCTACATCGCTTCGGGGTTATCAATTACAGTGTACTGAGCTTCTTCTCTGCAAGTTTTGCACCAGAACTATTTGGGTATTGTTGTAATACCTGCTGGTAAACAGCCTTCGCTTTATCTTTCTGTCCCTTATCTTGCATGATCAACCCCACTTTAAATAAGGCTTCACTGCTTTTTTGAGACTTAGGATACTGCTTAACTACAGTCGCAAAGTAGAATGCGGCGTCATCCTTGCTACCTTTGTTGTAGTTTAACTGTCCTAGCCAATAGTTGGCATTCGATTGATATCCAGATTTTGGATATGTTTTGATAAACCCTTGTAATGCACCAATCGCTTCATCAATCTGTGCTTTGGACTTACTTTCCATTGCCAGTTTAACAGCTGCATTGTAATCATCTTTTTCATTACCGCCGGAGCTTGCAGCTGGCGTATCTGAAGAAGATGATTGCGCATTTGATGCACTAGTATCAGTTGCATCTGAAGAGCTTGAAGAATCACCACCACTCGCTTTGTCTAATTGCATGTACAAATCTTTTTGGCGCTCAACAACTTGATTCAATTTGTATTCACTTTCTTGAATCTGTCCACGTAACATATCAATATCACGTTGGTTATCGGCTAATTGCTGCTGGATTTGATAAATCATTTGACCTTGAGAGCTAACAGCGGTCTCAAGTTGAGTGAGGCGGTCTGCGGAAGAACCCGATCCGACATTGTTGATTGGCGCTTGGGCAATAGCGGCCCAAGGGGCCGCTACGCCAACCAATAACGACAGACCAACTAGTAATTGTCTGAAGTTACTGTTCATAATAGATAATTTCGCTTATCTATTAGTATGCAATGACTGCACGACGGTTTTTCGCGTAGTCTGCTTCAGTGTGACCTAACACAGCTGGTTTTTCTTTACCGTAAGAAACCAGTGAAACTTGGTCACCTGAAACGCCTTTGCTTTGCAGATACATTTTAACTGCGTTAGCACGACGCTCGCCCAGTGCGATGTTGTATTCTGGAGTACCGCGCTCATCCGCATGGCCTTCAACAACAACACGTACAGATGGGTTGCTACGCAGGAATGCTGCGTGTGCATCTAACATTTCAGCGTACTCTGGAGATACGTTGTATTTATCGAAACCAAAGTAAACAGTGTTGTTCTGTTGCAGTTGTTCCATTTGCTGACGTGCCAGCTCTTCCGCAGACAGACCAGTGTTAGTTTGATTCATAGAAGAATCATCACCAGTTTGGTCGTTGTTTTTGTTAGAGCTACAAGCTGCGACTGCCATGATTGGTAATGCGATCATCAGCCCTTTAAGCACTTTATTCAGTTGCATCGTTTTGATCCTTAATATTTTTGCCACACATTATTATTATGCATCACAGATACGGCGACCAGGCAGGGAATTTAACCTGTCCATCGGTTGCCGGAAGACGCGCTTTGAAACGCCCGTCGGTCGAAACTAGCTGCAATATAGTCCCCAAGCCTTGAGAGGAGCTATAAATTACCATAGTGCCGTTAGGTGCGATACTCGGCGTTTCATCTAGAAACGTTGACGTTAAATATTCAACGTTACCCGTTGCCAGATCCTGTTTGGCGATATGTTGCTGACCGCCCCCGGAGCTGACCATCACTAAGAAAGTTCCATCCGGGCTTACATCAGCATCCTGATTTTGTGATCCTTCATAGGAGACACGAACAGGACTACCACCATTAATATTCATTTTATAAATCTGCGGACGTCCTGCCTGATCAGAGGTATAAACTAAAGTTTGGCTATCCGGCATCCAGCTTGGTTCAGTATTGTTACTACGACCATCTGTTACTTGACGAATTTGACCACTACCTAAGTCCATCACATATAAATTCAGGCTGCCTGTCTTAGACAGAGCAAAAGCTAGTTTAGTCCCATCTGGTGAGAATGCAGGTGCCCCATTATGACGTGGGAATGATGCAACCTGACGAACCGCACCACTTGATAGAGTCTGGATAACTAGCGCAGAACTACCACTTTCAAACGTTACGTACGCAATCTTTTGGCCATCTGGTGACCAAGCTGGCGACATTAAAGGTTCTGGCGAACGGTGAACCGTGAATTGGTTAAAACCGTCATAGTCAGAAACTCGTAATTCAAACGGATATTGACCGCCGTTGGTCTTCACCACGTAAGCAATACGTGTACGGAAAGCACCACGGATGCCAGTCAATTTCTCAAATACTTCATCACTTGCAGTATGCGCTGCATAGCGTAACCAATCTTTGGTCACTTTAAATTGGTTTTGCGCTAAAACTGCACCTGGGTTAGCGGCAACATCCACTAACTGATAGCTAACAACAAAGCTACCATCAGCTGCTGGTTGAACTTGACCAACAACAACCGCGTTAATGCCTAACGCAGTCCAAGCTTCTGGCGTCACTTCTGAAGCCGTGCCAGGTTGCTGAGGCATGCGGCTTGGTTCAATAGGGTTAAATTTACCACTATTGCGTAAATCAGCACCGACAATTCCGCCCACTTCTTGTGGCGGCGCACCCGCGCCAGCCCATTTAAATGGGACAACGCCAATTGGCTGAGCTGAGTTAACACCTTCAGTAATCTCAATACGGATCTCTGCCTGAGCAACAGTAGCCCATAGCATTAAGAACCCGAGAACTATTTTAAACGCATGCTTCATCCTAATCTCCCTTACTGCGATATTCACCACCGCAATAATTCGCTGAATTTTAACAAAGGTATACTAACAAAACTAGATAGCACACAAACTATTTATTACATTGCCTCAAAATTTACAATACAGACTGCTCTGAGTTGTTGAAAATCAAGGCTTAAATACCAATGTGCTACCCGATTTATTAAACGTATCATAGACCTCTCTGCTAGGTGGTTTTGGCATAGTCGCAAGTTTTGCTGCTCTCATTGCCGCCTCACATAACGCGGGATCATTTGCTGGATTATTTTTCGGTGAAATATTCACCAATAATCCATCTGGTGCTAACTTCAATTGCAGTTCACAAGTACGTCCACGATAACTTTCTGAGTCATAGAATTTACTTTGAACAGCAGCCTTAATTTTACCGGCATAGCTATCAACATCAGCATTCGATGCGCCTGATTTTTTACCACCACCGCTACCCGCAGCTGTTTGTCCACCTTGCTTGCTTGGCCCTGATGCAGTTAAATCACCCAGCAAATCATCAACAGATGATGCACTTTTCGCAGCTTCAGCTTTGGCTTTAGCTGCTTTTGCTTTAGCTTCTTTGTCCGCTTTTTCTTTAGCTTCTTTATCTGCCTTAGCCTTAGCTTCTTTGTCAGCTTTCGCTTTAGCATCAGCTTTGGCTTCTTTATCAGCTTTAGCTTTAGCGTCAGCTTCCGCTTTTTCTTTAGCTTCTTTTTCTGCCTTAGCCTTAGCAGCTTCAGCTTCTTTCTTAGCTTGTGCGTCAGCTTTTTCTTTCGCTGCCGCTTGCTCTTTTACGAGTTTTTCTTTTTCAGCTTTGGCTTGAGCAGCAGCTTCTTCCGCTATTTTTTGCTCTTCCTTCGCTTTTTTAGCCGCATCTAAGGCTTGTTTTTTCTGCTCTTCAGCTTGTTTTTGCTGTTGTTCGGTTTCTCGCTGAGTTTGGATCCGTTCTTCTTCAAGTTTTTGCAGACGTTTTTGTTCCTGCTCTTGCTTTTCTCTTAGCTCAGCATCTTGTTTTTGTTGCTGTTCTTTACGTTCTTTAGCTACTTGCTGGGAGCTTTTTTGCTGCTGCTGAGATTGATTATATTGCTCAACAACTGCGCCTGGATCGACCATCACAGCATCAATGACCGTTCCCTCTTCCCCACCGCCGCCAAGTTGGACGACTGTCACTAAAGAGCCTATAACGATCAAAGCAATCAATAAGATGTGCAGCCCAGCTGACATCAATAATGAGCGCTTCAAATCATCTTGTTTCTCTTTTGTCTTTCCCACTCTGGTTTCCAAAAAAAGAATCGATTCTTTTCAACTATATCCGCGCCACTCTCAAAGTGGCGTCAGCAAATTAAATAGGTTGAGTCATCAAACCAACAGATTTGATCCCGGCACCATGTAACATGTTCAGCGCCTTAATGACTTCGTCATAAGGAACTTCTTTCGCACCACCAATTAGGAAAATCGTTTTCGGATTTTTTTCTAACTGCTCTTTTGCGACTGCTGAAATTTGTTCAGGTGGCAGTAACTCCATGCGCTCACCATCGACCAATAAATTATATTGATCAACACCCGCCACTTCTAAAATGACGGGCGGATTATCACTGGATGAGACGGTTTGGGTATCTGTTGCATCCGGCAAATCAACTTCCACGCTCTGAGAGATAATGGGTGCAGTTGCCATGAAAATCAGCAAAAGCACCAACAATACGTCCAGTAATGGAACAATGTTGATTTCGGATTTTAGCTCACGTCTGCGACTATTGCGCGCCATTCGCTTTTTCTCCCCGTCTTATTTCTTATCAGCAGAGAATGCTTGACGATGCAGGATAGCTAGGAATTCTTCCATAAAGTTATCGTAGCTTTGCTCAAGTTTATTCACACGTAAATTTAAGCGGTTGTACGCCATAACAGCTGGAATTGCAGCAAATAGACCGATTGCTGTTGCGATCAGAGCTTCCGCAATACCCGGAGCAACCATTTGTAATGTTGCTTGTTTTACCGCACCCAGTGCGATAAAAGCATGCATGATCCCCCAAACGGTACCAAACAGACCAATATAAGGGCTAATTGATCCTACGGTACCTAAAAATGGGATATGCGATTCAACGGATTCCAACTCACGATTCATCGAAATGCGCATAGCACGAGATGCACCAGTAACTACCGCATCAGGCGCATGAATATTAGCTTGATGTAAGCGAACAAACTCTTTGAAGCCAGAGTAAAAAATTTGTTCTGCACCACCTAATGCATCACGGCGAGCTTGGCTTTCTTTATATAATCGGGACAGCTCGATACCTGACCAGAATTTATCTTCAAATGCTTCCGCTTCGCGCGTGGCGGCATTTAAAACTTTTGTTCTCTGGATAATAATCGCCCACGATGCAATAGAAAAACCGATCAAAACGAACATAATCAGCTGAACCAATAGGCTCGCTTTTAGGAATAAATCCAAGATATTCATGTCAGTCACTGCTTAAACTCCGCGACAATAGACTTAGGAAGCGCTTTCGGCTTCATTTTAGATGTGTCCACACAAGCAATTAGGGCTGTCGCCCCACAAAGCAAGTTACCTTGCAAATCAACTAACCTTTGCTGAAAGAGTAAAGAAGCACGTTTTATTTCAACGACTTCCGTTTCTACTTCCAGCAGGTCATCTAACCGAGCGCCCTTAATAAAGTCAATGGTCATACTACGGACGACAAAACCAAGGTTCTCAGCGAGTAAACTTTGTTGGTTAATACCTTTATTCCGCAACATTTCTGTTCTTGCCCGCTCAAAAAAAGCCAGATAACGTGCATGATATACAACTCCCCCCGCATCTGTATCTTCATAATACACGCGGACAGGCCAGCGAAATAACATAAAAAAACCACTCCGTCTTAGGTTAAATTAATTAACGGTGTCACTATACGCAAGACAGTGCCGCTTTGGAATCACTTTGCAGGTAAAGATATCAAAAATAATTGCGGGTCGCATGACCCACAATCTGAATTTAGATTAACTAAAGACTTTTACAAGTCCCCAGATAAGAATGATGGCGGCAGGTAATGGGTGGAACAGCACTCGCCACATCAATTTATTGGGTAGGAAACCCACTCCAAAAATGATGGCGCTGCAAGTTGCCCATATCATGAGAAGACCTTGCCAGATTGGAAATGCACTGGTATTGGCTGCAAACAGGGAAGGATCCCACATTACTGCGCCAGCGGTTACTAAAGCTAATATAAGGATAAGGGCCCTTATCGGGCCCTTTCCTAATAGCTGATAGGATTTATCCATCAGCATACTATTTACTCACCATCTTTAGCTGTTTTAGCTTCTTTTGCACTTTCAGAGTGCTCAAGGGCTAATGCTGCAATCACTGCAAAACTACAAGCTAACAGAGTGCCGAGGATCCAGGCGAAATACCACATATGTTATGCTCCTTAATACAGTGAATGCTTGTTGCTTTCGATAAAGTTTTTGTCCAAACGGCCAAACATTTTGTAGTAACACCAAGCGGTGTAACACAGAATAATTGGAACAAAAATGATAGCAACCACAGTCATAACTTGCAGAGTGAACAGGCTAGATGTCGCATCCCACATGGTCAAGCTTGCATTTGGCATGATGCTTGAAGGCATGACGAACGGGAACATTGCAACACCACATGTCAAGATAATGCAAGCGATAGTCAATGATGAGAACAGGAACGCCCAACCATTTTTATCTGCTTTAGTTGCAATCATCGTTAACAGTGGTAATGCCAGACCCAGACCAGGTAAAGCCCACAGGATTGGATACGTATTAAAGTTAGTTAACCATGCACCAGAAACAACTTCTACAGTTTTGTTCAGTGGGTTAGACGGGCTTAATGTATCAATCGTTGAAGTCACAACATAACCATCGATACCCATCACTAACCATACGCCAGCACCAGCAAAAGCAGCTAAAGTGATAAACGCACAGATGTAAGTTGCTTTACGCGTACGTAAGTGCAGTTCGCCAGTTGTACGCATTTGCAGATAAGTTGCACCTTGGGTAACAATCATCATTAAACCGACAACGCCAGCTAACAGACCGTATGGGTTCAGCAGACCAAACAGGTTACCGGTATAAGTCAGATACTGCTGGTTATCGATTTGCAGTGGAACACCCAGTAACAGGTTACCAAACGCAACACCGATAACTAACGGAGGCACGAAACCACCGATGAACAGACCCCAGTCCCACATGCTACGCCATTTTGGGTTCTCCAGTTTAGAACGGTAGTCGAAACCAACCGGACGGAAGAACAATGCAGCTAATACCAAAATCATAGCGACATAGAAGCCAGAGAATGAAGCAGCATAAACCTGAGGCCATGCAGCGAACATAGCACCACCCGCAGTGATTAACCAAACTTGGTTACCATCCCAGTGCGGTGCAACAGCATTAATCATAACGCGGCGTTCAGTATCTGTTTTACCTAAGATAGGTAATAAGAAGCCTACGCCCATGTCAAAGCCATCCGTGACGGCAAATCCAATCAGCAGTACGCCGATAAGGATCCACCACACAAATCGAAGAACTTCATAATCAAACATAAGTGGACTCCTGTTTACTGAACGTCGTGTGCTGAACTATTTTTCTGTTCAAAATGGTAACGACCGGTTTTCAGGCTGCTAGGCCCTTTGCGAGCGAATTTGAACATTAAGAACATTTCGGCAATCAAGAACAGTGTATACAGACCACAGATCAGAGCCATAGAGAAGATCAGGTCTTGTGGGGTTAAGTTAGAGTGTGCGACCGAAACTGGTAACACTTCACCAATTGCCCACGGTTGACGACCATACTCAGCCACGAACCAGCCTGATTCAATAGCAATCCATGGTAATGGAATACCAAACAGAGCCAGACGAAGCAGCAGTTTGCTCTTACCAATACGGTTACGAACAACTGACAGGAATGCCCAACCGATGATTAACAGTAACGCGAAGCCAACTGCAACCATGATACGGAATGCCCAGAACAGTGGTGCAACATTAGGAATACTGTCTTTAACCGCTTTCTGAATTTGTTCTTCTGTCGCATCAACAACGTTTGGTGTGTATTGTTTTAACAGAAGACCATAGCCAAGGTCTTTTTTACTTGCTTCGAATGCAGCACGCAGTTCTGGGCTCTTATCACCAGCTAACAGCTGTTGTAATTGACCATAAGAAACCATACCGTTACGGATACGGACTTCGTGTTGCTTCATCAGATCTTTCAGACCTAATACTGGCGTGTCGATAGAACGCGTTGCAATAATACCCATCGCCCATGGAATTGAGATAGAGAATGTATTCTCTTGTTTCTCATTGCTTGGGAATGCGATTAGGTTAAATGCAGCTGGAGGCGCATGGGTTTCCCACTCTGCTTCAACAGCGGCCAGCTTCGTTTTCTGCACGTCACCCATTTCGTAACCTGATTCATCACCAAGAACGATAACAGAGAGAACAGCAGCCATACCAAAGCTTGCAGCAATTGCAAAAGAGCGCTTAGCGAATGCCAAGTCACGACCTTTAAGCATGTAGTAAGAGCTGATACCCAGAATGAACATGGCACCAGTACAATAACCAGCAGCAACTGTGTGAACGAATTTAACTTGCGCAACTGGGTTCAGGACTAGCTCAGAGAAGCTAACCATTTCCATACGCATTGTTTCGTAGTTGAAGTCTGCAGCGATAGGGTTTTGCATCCAACCGTTCGCAACCAGAATCCACAGCGCAGAGAAGTTAGAACCTAAAGCAACTAACCAAGTCACCGCAAGGTGCTGAGTTTTGCTTAAACGATCCCAACCGAAGAAGAATAAACCAACAAAGGTAGATTCTAAGAAGAATGCCATCAGACCTTCGATTGCCAGAGGCGCACCGAAGATATCTCCAACATAGTGGGCGTAGTATGACCAGTTAGTCCCGAATTGGAACTCCATAGTCAGACCAGTCGCCACACCCAGAGCGAAGTTAATACCAAATAACTTGCCCCAGAACTTAGTCATATCTTTATAAATTTGTTTACCAGACAGCACATATACCGTCTCCATAATCGCAAGCAAAAACGCCATACCGAGCGTTAATGGAACGAACAGGAAGTGATACATCGCAGTTAAGGCAAACTGTAATCGTGACAGTTCGACAATATCAAACATCTTGACTCCTTGCTCCTAGCAGGAAGACACCGACTTGCGGCAACCCAGCTTCCAGTGTTAAACGGGAAAGCCTCTTAACTACCAGCAAAAAATGCCTCAAAACAACAAATAATTAACAAAAGTAAAAGAAAAAACCTACCATAATAATAGTACGCCTATCTTCACATACAATAAACTTCTTTTACGTGATTCAGATTTGAATTCTGAAGTTATATCAATAATTATACCCTTTAATAGAAAAATGAGTATTTGATCGAGCACCAATTTAAGCAATTTGGGCAAATAAAGCTAGTGGTAATAAATTGATTTACGTCAATTTTTTCTCACTTGTTAATTGCTCTCGACCCGATTCAAATAATAGTTAGCCAGTTGTTAACTATCTGTTATTTTAATTGATATAGGTTTTTTTACTTTTTTAATAAGATTAAAACAAAATGATAACTTTTGTTTTTCTCAATCTAAAAAAGAATGCTTATTTATAATAGCAGCCCATTTCTAAATTATTACTTTATTTATTAATAAAGATAATTATCGTAAAAAAAGCCCTATATTCAGTTAATCAAAATAATCTAAAAATAAAAAAATTGATCTAATATCAAATTAGACCATTTCCCATTTTGTGCTATTTCATATTCAATAATAAACTTACCCAAAACGTACTATTTATGCTGACTTATTTTGGTATTACTCACTAAAAACCCTACATTTTAAGCTTTTAGTAGAAATTACATGAAATAAGTACAGTTATTAGCCATAAAAAAACCCGTGCTTCCTAGAAAGCACGGGCTTCGTCTCTTACGTGATACGAGCTATAAGCTCATATTGCGCTTATTTGTTTAGCATAGACTTCACAGCATCGCCGATATCAGCCAAGCTACGTACAGTTTTCACGCCAGCGGCTTCTAAAGCAGCAAATTTCTCGTCAGCAGTACCTTTACCACCAGCGATAATTGCACCAGCATGTCCCATACGCTTACCTTTAGGTGCAGTTACACCCGCGATATAGCCAACAACTGGCTTAGTGACGTGCTCTTTGATGTATGCAGCCGCTTCTTCTTCCGCGTTACCACCGATTTCACCGATCATCACGATCGCTTCAGTTTGTGGGTCTTCTTGGAATAATTTCAGGATATCGATAAAGTTTGAACCAGGAATTGGGTCACCACCGATACCAACGCAAGTTGATTGACCTAAACCTGCATCCGTTGTTTGTTTTACCGCTTCATAAGTCAGTGTACCTGAACGTGAAACGATACCAACTTTACCTGGCATATGAATGTGGCCAGGTTGGATACCGATTTTGCACTCGCCCGGAGTGATAACACCTGGACAGTTAGGGCCAATCATACGAACGCCAGCTTCGTCTAATTTCACTTTAACAGTCAGCATATCCAGTGTTGGAATACCTTCTGTGATAGTGATGATCAGTTTGATGCCTGCATCAATCGCTTCAAGGATAGAATCCTTACAAAATGGTGCTGGTACGTAGATAACAGATGCTGTTGCACCGGTTGCTTCTACTGCTTCACGCACAGTGTTAAATACCGGCAAACCTAGGTGAGTTGTACCACCTTTACCTGGCGTTACACCGCCAACCATTTTTGTACCGTAAGCAATAGCTTGTTCGGAGTGGAAAGTACCTTGACCGCCAGTGAATCCTTGGCAAATTACTTTGGTGTTTTTATCGATTAAAATAGACATTATTTAGCCTCCGCCGCTGCTACTGCTTTCTTAGCTGCATCTGTCAGGCTGTTTGCAGCGATAATATTTAAGCCGCTGTCTGCCAGTTTTTTCGCACCTAACTCTGCATTGTTACCTTCTAAACGTACAACTACTGGTACATTCACGCCAACTTCTTCTACTGCACCAATGATGCCGTCTGCAATCAGGTCACAGCGAACGATACCACCAAAAATGTTTACGAATACAGCTTTAACGCTCTTATCCGAAAGAATAATTTTAAACGCTTCAGTTACGCGTTCTTTGGTTGCACCGCCACCAACGTCAAGGAAGTTAGCTGGCGCACCGCCGTGCAGTTTAACGATATCCATGGTACCCATTGCAAGGCCCGCACCGTTAACCATACAGCCGATATTACCATCCAGAGCAACGTAGTTAAGTTCCCACTTAGCCGCTTGAGCTTCACGTGCATCTTCTTGAGATGGATCGTGCATTTCACGCATTTCAGCTTGACGATACAGAGCGTTGCTATCCACGCCTAATTTACCATCTAAGCAAACTAAATCGCCTTCAGTATTGATAACTAATGGGTTAACTTCGATCAGCGCTAAATCACGCTCTAAGAACATGGTTGCTAAGCCCATGAAGATTTTAGCGAATTGGCTAACTTGTTTACCCGTTAAGCCTAATTTGAATGCCAGTTCACGACCTTGATATGGCATTGGGCCAGTCAGCGGATCGATAACGGCTTTGTGGATCAGTTCTGGTGTTTCTTCAGCAACTTTTTCAATTTCAACGCCGCCTTCAGTTGAAGCCATGAATACAACGCGACGTGTACCACGGTCCACGACTGCACCTAAATACAGTTCTTTAGCGATGTCAGTCGCGCTTTCAACCAAAATTTGGTTAACCGGCTGACCATTTGCATCAGTTTGGTAAGTAACCAGATTCTTACCTAACCATTTTTCAGCAAATTCACGGATGTCATTGATATCTTTTGTAACTTTTACGCCGCCAGCTTTACCACGTCCACCTGCGTGAACTTGGCATTTGATAACCCATGGACCATTACCGATTTTTTTCGCCGCAGCTACTGCTTCTTCTACTGATGAACAGGCATAACCAGTTGGTGCTGGTAAACCATAGCGTGTAAAAAGCTGTTTTGCCTGATACTCGTGTAAATTCATGATGTTCTATCCATAATTGAGTCTGGAGGAGCGTTTATCGCCCCTTGCAATTGTTACAGATTTAGCAGCCAGCGAACTGGCTGCATCGGTTACCTCAGACCGGACAGGTTGTCCCCCTGCCCTGTTATGTTTCTATACGTCTAGCAGTAAACGAGTTGGATCTTCCAACATATCTTTGATAGCCACTAAGAAGCCAACTGATTCACGACCATCGATTAAACGGTGGTCATAAGACAGCGCTAAATACATCATTGGAAGAATTTCTACCTTACCATTAACTGCCATTGGGCGGTCTTTGATGGCATGCATGCCTAAGATTGCGCTTTGTGGTGGGTTAATGATTGGAGTAGACATCAGAGAACCGAACACACCACCGTTAGTGATAGTGAAGTTACCGCCACTTAAATCTTCAACAGTTAATTTACCGTCGCGACCTTTGACAGCCAGCTCTTTAATATTTTTCTCGATATCAGCCATGCTCATTGCATCCACATCACGCAGAACTGGGGTTACCAGGCCACGCGGTGTTGATACCGCAATACTGATATCGAAATAGTTATGGTAAACCACGTCCGAACCATCGATAGAAGCGTTCACTTCTGGATAGCGTTTCAGTGCTTCAACCGCCGCCTTAATGTAGAAAGACATAAAGCCTAAACGTACACCGTGACGTTTTTCAAATGCTTCACCGTACTGTGCACGCAGGTCTTTAATAGGCTGCATGTTGATTTCGTTGAAGGTTGTTAACATCGCCGTGCTGTTTTTCGCTTCCAACAGACGCTCTGCAATACGTTTACGCAGGCGAGTCATCGGAACACGTTTTTCACTACGGTGAGCTAATGGTGCTTGAGCTGCAGCTGGTGCTTGAGCCGCAGGTGCCGCAGCTGGTTTAGCTGCTAAATGTTTTTCAACATCTTCACGAGTCAGACGACCGCCAACACCAGTCCCTTTGATATCCGCAGGGTTCAGGTTGTGCTCAGCGACCAGACGACGAATCGCTGGGCTCAGCGCATCATTACTTTCTTCTTCTAAGCTCGCCGTTTGACGTGCTGCTGGTGCAGGTGCTGCTTCTTTAACTTCAGCAGGGATACCTGTGCTATCGCCTAAACGAATGCGACCTAGTAACTGTTTAGATAAAACAGTTGCGCCTTCTTCTTCAATAATGGCTTCCAGAACACCTGCTTCACTTGCAGGAACTTCAAGAACAACTTTGTCTGTTTCGATCTCAACCAGAACTTCGTCACGCTGAACACTGTCACCTGGTTTTTTATGCCATGTGGCAACCGCTGCATCAGCGACGGATTCAGGAAGATCGGGAACAAGAATTTCTACGCTACTCATTTTCTATCCTTTAATTATGCAATGTTCAAAGCGTCATTAACCAGGGCCGCTTGTTGTTCCTGGTGAACGGAGGTATAACCAACTGCTGGAGAAGAAGAAGCTGCTCGACCCGCATAGCGTAAAGTTGCGCCTGCTGGGATAGCTTCATGGAAATTGTGCTGGCTGCAATACCAAGCACCTTGGTTTAGTGGCTCTTCTTGGCACCAAACGAAATCTTTCACATGAGCGTACTGAGCGAATACTTTTTGGATATCTTCGCGTGGGAACGGATACAGCTGTTCAATACGCACGATAGCCACATCTTTTTGCTCTTTCTTACGACGTTGTTCTAATAAATCGTAATAAACTTTACCGGAACACATAACGACGCGTTTCACATCTTTCGGATTAATTTCGTCAATTTCACCGATAACTGGTTGGAATGAACCATTCGCCAGCTCATCCATGCTAGAAACTGCTAATGGATGACGTAACAGTGACTTAGGTGACATAACAATCAGAGGACGACGCATATCGCGCAGTGCTTGACGGCGTAACATGTGATAAACCTGGGCTGGTGTTGATGGCACACACACTTGCATGTTTTGATCTGCACACAGTTGCAGGTAACGCTCTAAACGTGCAGATGAGTGCTCTGGACCCTGACCTTCATAACCATGAGGCAGTAGCATAACCAGACCACACATACGACCCCATTTTTGCTCACCAGAGCTAATGAATTGGTCGATAACAACTTGCGCACAGTTAGCAAAGTCACCGAACTGAGCTTCCCAAATAGTCAGCGCGCGCGGTTCAGTTGTTGCATAGCCATACTCAAATGCCAATACTGCGTTTTCAGTCAGAACAGAGTCCCAAACGTTGAATACGCCTTGGCCGCTATGAACATTTTGCAGAGGTACGTAAACAGAGCCATTAGTTTGGTTGTGAACAACTGCATGACGGTGGAAGAACGTACCACGCCCCGCATCTTCACCAGATAAACGGATTGGAATACCTTCATCAACTAACGTACCGTAAGCCAGAGTTTCTGCCGCACCCCAATCAAGTAATTTTTCGCCTTTCGCCATTTCAGCGCGGTCAGAATAAATTTTCTCAACACGAGATTGCGCAACGATACCTTCAGGGATCGTGCTCAGCTTAGTCGCTAACTCAGTTAAACGTTTAATATCGTAGTTAGATTTGTATTGCTCATTCCACTCATGATTTAAGTACGGTTCCCAAGTGTAAGAATGCAGCCCCATTTCACGATATTCTTCAACAACACAGTCACCACGATCTAACGCGTCACGATACAGGTTAACCATTTCAGTGACTTCATTCGCAGAAACCACGCCAGCTTCGATTAAACGATCTGCGTAGATTTTACGTGGGGTTGGGTGCTGTTTAATTTTTTGGTACATGATTGGCTGAGTTGCACTTGGCTCATCAGCTTCGTTATGTCCATGACGGCGGTAGCACACTAAGTCGATCATCACATCGCGCTTAAAGGTGTTACGGAAATCTAAGGCTAAGCGAGTCACGAATGCAACCGCTTCAGGGTCATCAGCATTAACGTGGAAAATAGGCGCCTGCACCATTTTCACGATATCAGTACAGTATTCTGTTGAACGCGTGTCTTTCGGGTTTGAGGTTGTGAAACCAACTTGGTTGTTGATAACGATACGCATGGTACCGCCAACTTCATAACCACGAGCCTGAGACATGTTCAGGGTTTCTTGTACAACACCTTGACCAGTTACTGCTGAGTCACCGTGAATGGTGATTGGCAGAACCATATTACTACGACCTTCGTCCAGACGGTCACGGCGAGCACGTACAGAACCGATAACCACTGGGCTTACGATTTCTAAGTGTGATGGGTTAAATGCCAGTGCTAAGTGAACACGGGAACCCGCCGTTTCGAAATCAGAAGAGAAACCTTGGTGATATTTAACGTCACCTGCGCTTGAATGGTCTTTATGCTTACCAGCAAATTCATCAAATAATTCGGCTGGTTTTTTACCCAGAATGTTGATCAGGACGTTTAGGCGGCCACGGTGCGCCATACCAAGCACCACTTCACGAGTGTCTTGTTTGCCTGCATGATGGATAAGATCCTTCAGCATTGGGATCAGTGCATCGCCACCTTCTAAAGAGAAACGTTTTGCACCTGGGAATTTTGCACCAAGGTAACGCTCAAGACCTTCTGCTGCTGTTAATTCAGCTAAGAAGCGACGTTTTTCTTCTTTAGAAAATTGCTGCGCAACATTCACAGACTCTAAACGTTGTTGGATCCAACGTTTTTCTTCTGTGTTAGTAATGTGCATATATTCCGCACCAATGGAACCGCAATAGATGCGTTTCAGGTGGTCATATAGTTCGCTGAGTTTCATGGTTTCTTTGCCAATTGCAAATGAACCCACGTTGAAAGTTTCGTCGAAATCTTCTTTGGTTAGGTTATGGAATGTAGGGTCCAGATCTGGAACGGCTTCGCGTTTCCAAAGTCCTAACGGGTCGAGATTTGCATTTTGATGTCCGCGGAAGCGGAAGGCATTGATGAGCTGCAAAACTTTAACTTGTTTTGCGTCGATCGTTGGATCGCTAACAGAGGTGTGGTAACGGGTAGAATCTTTTGCTAAGCGACGGAAGTAGTCTCGTGCTTGCGAATGTAATTGCTCACCGCTATTACCCGCTCCAGGTAGTTGCTGGAAGATTTCTCTCCATTCGACATCTACGGAATTAGGGTCAGTCAGATAATCTTCATAGAGCTGTTCTATATAAGACTGGTTCGCGCCTGCCAGAAAGCTTGAATCCAGCCAGTCCTTCATTACGCCGTTCTGCATTGTGATCCCTTAAGCTTTATAAGCTTTAGTTTTCGCCGTGGTTAACTAATCGCCGCATTTAAGCGACCTCGATAAAGGTTCTCTTGGACGTGCTTTTTGCATGTTCTCACTTTGGGAGTCCCTCTTATCAATTAAGGGTTTCCCTTTTAAGGAACCTTTAAAAACTGTCTACGGTTTTTAAAGGTTCCTTGCTTTCGCAAGTGTCTTCATCTTGTTTTGCAGTTGGCTTTTTACTTTCACTTTTTGACTTTTTACTTTACGTTTCAGTGATTCAATTTAAGACTTATACTTACTTTACGCTTATTTTTTACTTTAAGTACGTATTTTGTGCTATCCAAATTTAGCCTACGGCACCTAAGCGCCGCAGGCTGTATCGATTTAGGCGCTATGTTTCAATAACATAGACTTAATGTGACCGATAGCTTTCGTTGGATTTAGTCCTTTAGGGCATACATTGACACAATTCATGATGCTATGACAGCGGAAAACACTAAAAGCGTCGTTCAGATCATCTAATCGTGAATCTGTTTCAGTATCGCGACTGTCAATTAAGAATCTATAGGCAGCGAGCAGACCTGCAGGACCGATAAATTTGTCCGGATTCCACCAGAAAGATGGGCATGAAGTTGAACAGCATGCACACAGAATACACTCGTAAAGACCATCAAGTTTTTCACGTTGTTCTGGTAGCTGTAAGTTTTCGCGCGCCGGCGGATTCTTATTATCATTAAGAAGATACGGACGAATTTTTTCGTATTGAGTATAAAATTGCGTCATGTCGATGATCAGGTCACGAATCACTGGCAGACCGGGCAATGGACGGATCACAATTTTTTTACCACTACGGGTTAAAGCAGACAATGGCGTAATACAAGCCAGTCCGTTTTTACCGTTCATGTTCAGACCATCAGAACCACATACACCTTCACGGCAAGAACGACGGAATGAGAGTGTTGGATCTTGTTCTTTTAACTGAATTAACGCATCCAGCAGCATCATGTCACGCCCTTCTTTCACTTCAAGGGTGTAATCTTGCATACGTGGCGCATTGTCTACATCAGGATTGTAGCGATAAATCGAAAATTCTAGTTTCATAGTTTATTTCTCCGCAACTGGATTAACACCACGCATTAATAAGTACGAATCTTCGGTGGGAAGGCTTCACGCAACTTAGGTTGCATGTTCACTTCACGACGAGTCATCGTTTCAGATTGCGGTAGATATAATGAGTGACATAACCAATTTGCATCATCACGATCTGGGAAGTCAAAGCGACTGTGAGCACCACGGCTCTCTGTACGGAAGTTTGCAGCTTGTGCAGTTGCATAAGCAGTTTCCATCAGGTTATCCAGCTCTAAACATTCGATACGTTGGGTATTGAACTCAGTTGAAGTGTCATCCAGACGCGCATTTTTCAGACGTTCACGGATTTCTTTCAGTTCTTCTAAGCCCTTCGCCATTGCATCCCCTTCACGGAATACGGAGAAGTTGTTCTGCATACAAGATTGCAGCGCTTTACGGATATCAGTTGGATCTTCACCCGTACGCGCATTTTCCCAACGATTGAAACGAGCCATTGCTGCATCGATGTCTGATTCAGACGCATCACGCATTGCGCCTTGTTCCATGATGGATTCATTTAAGTGTAAGCCAGCAGAACGACCAAAAACTACGAGGTCAAGTAGGGAGTTACCACCTAAACGGTTAGCGCCGTGTACAGATACACAAGCAATCTCACCCACAGCAAACAGACCCGGAATCACTTCGTCTTCGCCTTTTTCGTTATAGCGAATTGCTTGACCCGTCACTTTAGTTGGAATACCACCCATCATATAGTGACAAGTTGGGATAACTGGGATTGGCTCTTTAACTGGGTCAACGTGAGCAAAAGTACGAGATAATTCAAGGATACCCGGTAAGCGAGATTCCAGAACATCTTTTCCTAAGTGGTCCAGTTTCAGTTTCGCGTGTGGACCCCATGGGCCATCACAACCACGACCCTCACGAATTTCAATCATGATTGAACGTGCAACAACATCACGACCAGCAAGGTCTTTCGCGTTTGGTGCATAACGTTCCATGAAACGCTCGCCATCTTTATTCAGCAGGTAACCACCTTCACCACGACAGCCTTCTGTGACCAGAACACCTGCGCCAGCGATACCCGTTGGGTGGAACTGCCACATTTCCATATCTTGTAATGGAACGCCAGCACGTACGGCCATACCAACACCGTCGCCCGTATTGATGTGTGCGTTAGTGGTGGATTGGTAAATACGACCTGCACCGCCAGTTGCTAAGATGGTTGCTTTCGCTTTGAAGTAAACCAGCTCGCCCGTTTCCATACAGATTGCAGTACAACCTACGATATCGCCATCTTGGTTTTTCACTAAATCCAGTGCATACCATTCAGAGAAAATCGTAGTGTGGTTTTTTAAGTTTTGCTGATACAAAGTATGTAACAGTGCGTGACCAGTACGGTCAGCTGCCGCAGCAGTACGTGCCGCTTGCTCGCCACCGAAATTCTTAGACTGACCACCGAATGGACGTTGATAAATACGTCCATCATCAAGGCGAGAGAAAGGCAATCCCATATGTTCTAATTCAAGGATAGCTTCCGGTCCTGTTTTACACATGTATTCGATAGCGTCTTGGTCACCGATATAGTCGGAACCTTTAACGGTGTCGTACATGTGCCATTCCCAGTTGTCAGGGTGTGTGTTACCAAGTGCAACAGTGATACCACCTTGCGCTGACACAGTATGAGAACGAGTTGGAAAAACTTTAGATAACAAAGCACAAGATAGGCCTTGTTGAGAAATTTGTAGTGCTGCGCGCATACCTGCACCGCCCGCACCGATAACGATAGCGTCAAACTCTCTGATTGGCAGATTCATTTTATGCACCCCACACAACAATTGTTCCGTAAATTAAGTAAGCCAGTAAACCAACCACGATGGCCAGTTGCAGCACTAAGCGAATCGCCAGCGGCTTAACATAGTCAGTCAGTACTTGCCACATACCAATCCAGGCATGCACAAGAATTGAGAACAATGTGAGGATGGTGAATACTTTGGTCACAGAGGAGGCAAAGAAGCCACGCCATACTTCATAGGTAATATCATTAATTGCTACGAAGCCAACAATGTAGAGTACGTAGAGGACGATAACGATCGCCGAACCACGGATTAGCAGCCAGTCCTGGATACCAGTACGGCCTAAAGCTGATGCATTACTTACCATACTAAGATCCCCGCCAGAATTGCCAGAATTACAGTAATTACGAATGTAATTTTTGCGGATGAGTTGCCCGCAGCAAGGGTTTCATCAACACAACCGAAATCCATCAGCATATGACGAATACCACCACAAATGTGGTACGCCAGCGCTGTTAAGATCCCCCAAAGAATGAACTTGGCAAAAAAGCCAGTCATTATTTCAGACGCGTATTGAAAACCTTCTGGAGAGGAGAGAGAAGTCCCTAGCAACCAAAGCAGAATACCAACTGCGATGAGAGTAATGACGCCAGAGACACGGTGCAAGATCGACGATATTGCAGTAATCGGAAAGTGAATCGTCTGCAAATCAAGGTTGACAGGTCTTTGTTTTTTCACAATTTTGCCCACACAGCTCTTTATTATTTTCCATCCTCCGGACCTGGGGTGGAAATCAGACAGCGACAGGGGTACAAAATGCAACTTAACACAAACTTTAATCCATCATGTTTGAATAAAGTTGCATACTGATCACGCTGGGAACTCCTACTCAGGGTAATCCGGAGACCTGGCGCCAGTATAAAGTCTTCACATTGCTATTACAATTCCCACACAAAAGGTTTGGAGACATTTAGCCCGAACAGTGAGAAGGATCACGATTTAAACATTTTATATAAATGTGCTTATCTTATTTGACAATGATTCAACATTTATCTTACATATATGCCTGACAGATTTATCTGAATACGTTACGGATGACCCAGAGTCGTGTAGTAATGTGAATGAGTATGCAAGTATAAACAAAAGTTATGAAAGTTGTTTCCCTTACCACAAATAATGATATTGTAGAGAAAACAACAAAAAAAGAACATAACGCCCTATACACTCGCAAACAACCTAACCACATTGTTATCGGTATTGATATTGGTTGCCGGATTTCAAGGTTTTATGTGATATCCCGCTGATTTTCTCAACACACCGATAGAACAATGCTCAAAGACGCAGTATAACGCTGAGTTCTGGGTTGTTGAGTGTGGATTATCAAGCGCTAAGGAGACCGTAAATGGCTGATAACAAAGCTAAGATAATGACTGGAAGTAAAGGTGATTTCGAACTAGACATCCTAAGCCCGACCATTGGCCAAGATGTTATCGATGTACGAGCTTTAGGTTCTAAAGGGTTCTTCACATACGACCCCGGTTTTACTTCTACCGCATCCTGTGAGTCAAAAATTACCTATATCGATGGTGATAAAGGCGTTCTACTCCACCGTGGTTTCCCAATTGATCAACTCGCCACTCAAGCCTCATACCTTGAAGTCTGTTATATCCTGTTATACGGCGAAGCACCAACCCAAGAACAGTACAATACATTTAAAAATACGGTGACCCGCCACACCATGATCCATGAGCAAATCACTCGTATGCTTAATGGATTCCGTCGTGACTCTCACCCAATGGCAGTTCTGTGTGGGGTAACAGGTGCTCTAGCAGCATTCTACCACGATGCATTAGACGTTAATAACCCTCGCCACCGTGAAATCACCGCTTACCGTCTGCTGTCTAAAATGCCGACCGTTGCAGCGATGTGTTATAAATACTCTATTGGTCAACCTTTTGTTTATCCTCGTAATGATTTATCTTACGCGGGTAACTTCTTGCACATGATGTTCTCTACACCATGTGAAGAATATGTAGTTAACCCAGTACTTGAGCGCGCAATGGACAGAATTTTGATCCTACACGCTGACCACGAACAAAACGCATCAACCTCAACAGTCCGTACCGCTGGTTCTTCCGGTGCTAACCCATTTGCGTGTATTGCAGCAGGTATCGCGTCTCTGTGGGGACCTGCTCATGGTGGCGCTAACGAAGCATGCCTACGTATGCTTGAAGAGATTCAAACTGTTGAGCACATCCCAGCATTTATCGAACGTGCAAAAGATAAAAACGACTCTTTCCGCTTAATGGGCTTCGGTCACCGTGTTTATAAAAACCATGACCCACGCGCTACCGTTATGCGTGAAACTTGCCATGAAGTACTGAACGAGCTGGGTTTAAATGATAGCCTGCTTGAAGTGGCCATGGAATTAGAACGTATCGCACTGAACGACCCGTACTTCATTGAGAAGAAACTGTACCCTAACGTTGACTTCTACTCAGGTATCATCCTGAAAGCAATGGGGATTCCATCTTCAATGTTTACTGTTATCTTCGCGATTGCACGTACCATTGGTTGGATTGCACATTGGAACGAAATGCACGATGAAGGTCTGAAAATTGCGCGTCCTCGCCAACTGTATACTGGCTACGACAGACGTGAATTCAGTTCTGAGTTAGACAAAAAATAATTTAACTCACTCATCACTAAAGCCTCGAAGATTCGGGGCTTTTAAATGTCTAACATTCTATATTTATTCTATTTTTTTAGTCTTGATTCACCGCTGTATTCCCGCGGTGTCATCCCGCTCATTTTGCGGAAAAAACTAATAAATGCGCTGTCACTGGCTAAACCTAACTCTTGAGTAATAAATCCATAGCTTTTCTCCTGTGCTAATAACTCTATCCCTTTGATAAACCGCCATTGTTGTCGCCACGCCTGATAACTCATTCCTGTCTCTTTTAGAAAAACTCGAGTAATCGTTTTCTCACTGGCACCAACCGTTTGAGCTAATTGATTTAGAGGCGGAGGAAGTCGCTCTAGGTCAAGGGACTTAAAACGCCGGTCTTGAGGTAAAGAAAGTAGCGTAGGTTCCTTTGTTGCACATTGTAATTCATCAATAAAAACAGGAAGTAACCTTGCTAGTCTCCCTTCTCGCCAGTCACTCTCAAAAGGCGCCACCGCGATGCGTTCCAACAGTTCTCGAAGCAAAGGAGAGATACTTAAAATAGACACCTGATCAGAGATTTGCTCTGCATATTCTTGGCTTAGGTAAACAGACCGATACCCTACCGAAGCTCGCATTTGTGCTCGATGCTGTGTAAATGGTGGGATCCACGCGACTCTCCCTGGCGGTAGTAACGAAATTTCATTCTGTAAGCTAATGCGAATACAGCCTTGTTGTGTAAATAATAACTGCCCCATTTCATGGGTATGCGCTCCTGAATCATGTTGCCCCATTTGGGCTGCAATCCCCAATACGGGGGTATCATACCAGTGAGTTTGAAACTCATCCGTCTGTAATAACCACGCCATAAATGTCTCTTTTTTGATATTTATTGTCTTTATTATTGTAATAAGACAAATAAAAAGCCACTAAACTTTGCGCCATTCCACACACATTGAAAATAAATAGGTAAATCAATATGGAGCGCGTACTTTCATTATCTTTAGCAATAGCGCTGATGATGTTTCCGCAAATTGTCGAAACCCTATATAGCCCTGCGTTAACAGATATTGCGGCTGCATTTCAGGTGAATGCCGAGCAAGCCTCTCAAACACTTTCGCTGTATTTCTTTTCTTTCGCTTTTGGTGTCGTATTTTGGGGCAGAATGTGTGATGTGATTGGTCGTCGTCCCACTATTTTGCTTGGGTTATTTCTGTATGGAATTGCCTCTGTAAGCACACTTTTTGTCTCACATTTCTATGGGTTACTGTTACTGCGTATGTTATCTGCGTTTGGCGCTGCGGTAGGTTCTATTGGCACACAAACCATGATGCGTGACAGTTTTCAAGGTCATACGTTAGCCAAAGTTTTCTCTGTGATGGGTATCGCCTTAGCGATAAGCCCCGCGCTTGGGATGATTTTCGGTGCCAGCTTAGTTTGGCTAGGTAGTTACCGAGCCGTTTTTATGGGTTTGGCTCTTTTAGCCGCCATACTTTTGTTATGGTCATATTATAAGCTTCCTGAGACCAAACCACAGAACGTGATCAAAACCCCATTTTTAACCACGTTTTTACACATGTTAGGGGATAAACGAATTTTCCAAAATGTGATGTTGATTGCATTTTTCAACATTAATTTATTCAGTTACTATCAGCTTGGACCTTTCATTTTTGAGCAATTAGCGTTCAACCAACAACAATTTGGTCTAACTGGAATTCTGTTAGCGTTTGGTGTTGGTCTCGGTTCGCTGATCAATCGCACATTATTGACGAAAAAGTGGTCACCCGAAAAGCTCGTTAAACTGGCAAGTGGCGTTTCTTTAATCAGCGGCGGCTTAGTTTATCTATTACAAGGTCATATTGGGTTTGTGCTACCAATAATGGGCATTGTGGTGGGATATGGGATCGCAATCCCGAATATTTTGGCGCACGCTCTGGATCATTATCAAGACAGAAAAGGCACCGCCGGCGCAATTTTAGGTTTGTTTTACTATTTAGGATTAGCTCTCGGATTAATGGCCGCCGGCGAGGTTCAAAACCTAGGTTTAGTGCTTATCACTTCAAGCTTAATTCTGGTTTTAGTGGCTTTAAAATACCGGACTTAAATCAAACTTAAATTTGATATTTAACGGAAAAAAATCAAATTATCTTTATTACATAGCTTTTTTCTAAATAGTTCGCGTTGTAGCTAGGCGGCAAATGAGCTAATCCCTAGGAGCATACAAAAGTATGTGACTAGGGTTAGTGAGTGAAGCCAACAACGCTACAGCGCGAAATATGACGAAAAAAATTAGGCGGGGTTATCGATATCGATGAAGGTAGCATTTACCTCATGATTATCATTCAACCACTCCGTCAACGCCTTAATCCCATAACGCTCTGTTGCGTGGTGCCCTGCGCTGTAGAAATGGATCCCCATTTCTCTTGCGATATGAATAGTTTGTTCTGACACTTCCCCTGTCACAAAGGCATCTACACCAAACTCCGCCGCTTGCATAATAAAGCCCTGACCACCGCCAGTACACCATGCAATTTGACGAATTTCTTCTTTGGCGTTGTCGCCACAATGCAATACTTTGCGCCCTAAGCGTGTTTCTAAACGTTGGGTTAATTCCGCTGGGGTAATGGGTTGGTCGAAAAAGCCAAATGGCATCAGTGGCTCAATGTTGCCATTGACTTGCACGCCCATAATATGAGCCAGTTGCACATTGTTGCCTAATACTGGGTGAGCATCTAATGGTAGGTGATAACCGTACAGGTTAATGTCATTCGCCAGTAACGTTTTTAGGCGATTTCTTTTCATGCCTTTGATAATGGCCGGTTCGTTTTTCCAAAAGTAGCCATGATGCACAATCACAGCATCGGCATTGAGTCTGACCGCTTCATCCAATAATGCTTGGCAAGCCGTCACGCCTGTCACGATTTTTTTAACGTGGGGACGACCCTCTACTTGTAATCCATTTGGAGCATAGTCTTGGATTTCACTGACTTTCAGCTCGTCGTTAATCAGTTCTTCTAACTTAAAATTATGCATAATCGTGCCCTTTACCTACTGAATTCCTACATATTCGTATTCAATTAGCATAAACGTAAATGACATTTTTTTCTGCTGTATTTATTGGCAAACTCACACAAGCTGAAGAATTCAGTTAAATTTGAAAGAGAGAGAATTAAACAAAAGGCTCCCCACTGAGAGCCTTTTTTAGTTTACAGAATTGCGACTATTTTTAGTCTTTCTTAGATTTATTCGCAAAGAAAATATCAGATTGAATATCTTCAGTTCGAATAGTGAAAAGTTGGTTAGTTAAATCCTCAGTTAACTTCTCGGCGCTTGCCATCACATCCAAATTAAACTTGTTGAGCATTTTATTGGCGGCGGCTTTATCTGTTTTCGCCATTTTTAAGTAATTCACTTCCATGGCTTTTTGCTCTAACGCCGTTTTCGCTTCCCACTCTTGATAGGCTTTTTTAACAATAGGCGCCAATTTAGGGTAGTCCGTCATCACTAATGTTTGTAACTTACGGTATTTCCAATAAATAGAATCGCTGTCTGCCTTGTCTGTCCCAATACCATAATGTTTTGGATAAGCTTCTAACCCACTATAGAAAGGAACAAACGCGGTCAAATCAGCCATTCCTAGACCAACATATGTCACTTCACCAATTTCTTGCGGTAGCTCCGGACGTACTTGCATCACATGAGCCTCGTAGGTTCTAAACACACTGATTGGTCGCCATGGCTCTTTTCCATTTAAGCCGTTGGTATACGGATCATGCTCCGTGCCTTCAAAGTGATTACGTAGCATGGCTTTCGCTTCTTCGACAGACACTTTTTTCTCTGGAGTTAAGAAAGGCGCAAAATTTCGACCATCTGTAATATCTTGTTTTAACGACGGATTAAACTGCTGCTGAATGATCCAAACTCGTGGGTCGTTATAATCACGATCACGCTCATCATCACGTGTATAGGCTTTAGAGAAATTGAATGCACCATCTTTAGCAGGGTTGTATAAACCCTTTTCTACTGCAAATTCAACGAGTTTTTTAGAACCAAGCATATCGGGATTATTCACCTCAAATGCTTGTAAACGCCCCTGATTACCCGTTGCAAAATATTTATCTTTTGCAATTTTTTGAGCCATCCATTGATGCCCCGTCCCTGTTTCTAAATACCACAGTTCATTTTTATCGACGACAGCAACACCAAAACCTTCACCAGCACCTTGGGTTTCAATAATATCACCTAAAAGCTCCACCGCTTCACGGGCTGTTTTTGCACGAGAAAGAAGTACATCTGGAATATCATCTTCGGTAATTCCCGTTTCTTCAACATAGGGATCAAACGCTAATGCTTTAGGAGAAGCAAATATAGATTCGGTACCACTAACTCCTACACCTAATTCATTAAATCCAGTTGCACCATGTAATTGTGTTTTCCAATTTGGCACAGTTGTATATCGTAATGAATTTTTTGGTAATGGGTAGGTGAAATTATTAGCACCATTATGTTCTTTTGTACTGTATATTCCGGATTGATTTTTCTTTGCTGGATGTATTACAAAATGCTGAGCCTTTAATGCACTGCTGTCAGCGCTTCTCGCGATAATTAGCGAGCCATCATTCGTGGCTTCACTGCCTGCAAGTAGCGTGGTACAGGCCAACCCCGATGATATTAATGCGATATTAATTGACAATGCAATAACACATTTTTTAAATAGAATCATGATATTCCTCATTTGCTATTTATAATTAAATATCTTTTGGATTTTAATAAAATAAAATCTAATTTTATTGGGAATGGATATTAGCAATGAGATAAAGACAATTACCGTGATTCACTTCTCAGTGTCAAATAAGTTAATTTATTTAAATTTCAAATTAAATAACATGGCTTTAATTTAAATAACATTGAAGTATAGGAATTAATTATTATGATTTTTATATAAAAAAATCCCCACAATTAAATTATTGTAGGGATATCTTTTTAGTGAATTGAATCACTGATTAACGATGGCTTTCCATCGTCATTTCCGAGCTAGCCAACCATACAGGTTTATCGCTCGTTTTAGCCCAGACTTTATGCAGGTAGCTATAAAATCTTGCTCTTTTTGGGTAAAAAACCATAACCGGAAACGCAATAATGCCAGCTGTTACAGCAGCAGTGCGGCGTAAAAGTACCTGATTACGGGAATATTCTTGATATGTGGACATCGATATCCTCCTTCAGTAGCCACTTAATTTTGCCGATTCCAGTCTTGCTCTTTACTTCTATTTTACTTAATTCACATTTAACTCAATTCGCATTGAACGTAAATCATCAAAGAGGCACTAAAATCGAACACCAAGGTTAATCTTCATTAACGGAATCTATAATAGCGCAATTTGTGTAATTAAACTACTCATCTGACCACTTAAATATAAAATAAATTAACTTTTTGACTCAGTTTCGTTGCTTTATTACAAAATGTAGCAAGATACCGTATGAAACAAACAAATAAATTACATTTAATTAACACACTATACTTAGAGAATCCCTCTATCATCACGAGGCGATTTTAATTGGGCATTTTTATACTATTTTTACACCCCACCTTGTTTTTTTATCAGCTTCTTTACAAGCAAATGCCTAACCTAGCGCAATGGAAATAATAAGGAGATAACAATGTCGCTACTTTCCATTTCTGGGGCAGTTCTTGTTGTTGTACTGCTGGTTTATCTGATTTATGCCCTGCTCAACGCGGAGAATTTCTGATATGGCCACCAATGCGTTTTTATTGATCGCCAGTTTTTTACTGGTTCTGATGCTGTTAGCAAAACCACTCGGCAACTTTATTGCGTATCTTATCGATGGCGATATGCCACGTACGATTGCCAAAAGTGAATCCGTATTTTGGCGATTAAGCGGTATCAAACAAGTGGGACGCGATCTCCCTGAGATGAATTACTGGCAATATGCCATCGCCATTTTGCTATTTAACCTGCTAGGTTTTGGCTTACTATTCGTTATTTTAATGTGCCAAGGCTCGTTACCACTCAACCCTCAGCATTATCCGGGAATGAGCTGGGACTTAGCTTTTAATACAGCAATTAGTTTTGTTGCCAATACCAACTGGCAATCTTATAGCGGGGAAAATACCCTAAGCTATCTGAGCCAAATGGTCGGGTTAACCGTACAGAACTTCCTTTCGGCAGCGACAGGGATAGCCGTCGTGTTTGCACTTATCCGTGCATTTTCACGCCACGGTAGCAAAACGATTGGTAATGCTTGGGTTGATTTAGCGCGTATCACGCTGTATCTCCTGCTGCCATTAGCCATTATTTTTGCGTTATTCTTTGTCAGCCAAGGGGTTATTCAAAACTTCTCCCCTTATGTTTTGAGTAACAACCTTGATAGTGCGCCGCAACTGTTACCAATGGGGCCTGTTGCCTCCCAAGAAGCCATCAAATTATTAGGGACCAATGGTGGCGGATTCTTTGGGGCTAACTCATCTCACCCATTTGAAAACCCAACGGCATTAAGCAACTTTGTTCAAATGCTGGCTATCTTCCTTATTCCAACGGCACTTTGCTTTGCTTTTGGTCGTACCGTTTGTGATAACAAGCAAGGTCACGCCCTGTTATGGGCAATGGCGATTATTTTCGTGATTGCCGCCGCCGTTGTGATCCATGAAGAATATGTCGGCAACCCATTCTTAGGGGAGCTACACGCTAGCAGCACAGCCAACCTTGAAGGAAAAGAAAGCCGCTTTGGCACATTAGGATCTGCGTTATACGCCGTCGTCACCACCGCGGCATCTTGTGGTGCTGTGAACTCAATGCACGATTCTTACACTGCATTAGGTGGCATGGTTCCTATGTGGCTGATGCAAATTGGTGAAGTTGTCTTTGGTGGAGTCGGTTCAGGTTTATACGGCATGTTGCTGTTTGTTTTACTTGCCGTGTTCTTAGCGGGATTGATGATTGGTCGTACTCCTGAATACCTCGGTAAAAAAATCGAAGTACGTGAAATGAAAATGGTGGCACTGGCAATTCTTGTTACGCCAACTTTAGTGCTACTTGGTACCACTATTTCACTGATGACCGAAGCAGGACGTGCCGGCATTCTTAACCCTGGCGCTCACGGATTTAGCGAAGTGTTATACGCTTTCTCATCCGCAGCCAACAACAACGGCAGTGCATTTGCAGGATTAAGCGCGAACACGCCGTATTACAACGTGATGCTGGCATTAGCCATGTTCCTCGGACGTTTCGGTGTGATTTTCCCTGTATTAGCTATCGCAGGCTCTATGGCAGTGAAAAAACCACAAGCGGCTAGCCTTGCGACATTGCCGACACACGGTCCATTGTTTATCGGTTTATTAATCATGACTGTTCTTCTCATTGGTGCGCTGACTTTTGTCCCTGCGCTTGCGTTAGGGCCAATCGCGGAACATCTGCAAATTTGGTTAGCGGCATAATGAGGGTGAAAAAATGAAAAATCAAAAAACACAATTATTTGATAGCAAACTGGTTCGCCAATCGACAATTGATGCCATTAAAAAACTGACACCACAAGCACAATGGCGTAACCCAGTCATGTTCGTGGTTTACATCGGCAGTATTATTACGACTTTATTATGGATAGCGATGGTCGCTGGCTATAGTGAAGGCAATGCTTGGTTTAGTGGCATGGTCACTTTATGGCTATGGTTTACGGTGCTGTTTGCCAACTTTGCAGAAGCTTTAGCGGAAGGTCGTAGTAAGGCTCAAGCTCAGAGTTTAAAAGGCGTCAAACAGCAAAGCCGTGCCACTAAACTGGCGACTGCCTCTCTTGATGCGCCACAAGAAATGGTCAGTTCAGACCAACTACGCAAAGGCGATATCGTCCTGATCCGCGCAGGGGAAACCATCCCTTGTGATGGTGAAGTGATTGAAGGCGGCGCATCAGTGGATGAAAGTGCCATTACAGGTGAATCCGCGCCGGTGATCCGTGAATCCGGTGGCGATTTTTCATCAGTCACAGGAGGAACCCGCGTACTTTCTGACTGGCTGATCGTCGAATGTACGGTTAACCCGGGGGAAACATTCTTAGACCGCATGATCTCCATGGTGGAAGGCGCGCAACGCCGTAAAACTCCCAATGAAATCGCGCTCACTATCTTATTAACCGCACTGACCATTATCTTTGTTTTAGTCTGTGCAACATTGTATCCATTCACCTTGTTTGCTACAGAATACGCAGGTGCAGGTGGCGCAGTGTCTATCATTGTACTGATTGCCCTGCTAATCTGTTTGATCCCTACCACCATTGGCGGGCTACTGTCTTCCATTGGGGTTGCTGGCATGAGCCGCATGCTGGGCGCTAACGTGATTGCCACCAGCGGGCGCGCTGTGGAAGCAGCGGGAGACGTTGACGTCCTGTTACTGGACAAAACGGGGACCATCACCCTCGGAAACCGTCAAGCCTCTGAGTTTTTACCGTTAAGTGGAGTTTCGGAGCAACAATTAGCGGATGCTGCTCAACTCTCGTCTCTGGCAGATGAAACCCCTGAAGGGCGCAGTATTGTGGTGCTTGCAAAACAGAAATTCAATTTACGCGAGCGTGATATTCACGCCATGAACGCCACCTTTGTGCCCTTCTCTGCGATGACGCGCATGAGCGGTGTAAACGTCGGCGAACGCATGATCCGCAAAGGTTCTGCTGACGCTATTCGCCGCTATGTAGAAGCTAACCACGGCAAATTCCCAGTAGAAGCCGACAAACTTGTTGAACAAGTGGCGCAGACAGGGGGAACACCGTTAGTGGTGGTTGATAGCCAAACGGTGCTCGGCGTGGTGGCGCTCAAAGACATCGTCAAAGGCGGCATGAAAGAGCGTTTTGCACAAATGCGTGCGATGGGAATCAAGACTGTGATGATCACGGGGGATAACCACCTAACCGCAGCGGCAATCGCGGCAGAAGCAGGCGTGGATGATTTCTTAGCTGAAGCCACCCCCGAAGCAAAACTTGCGTTAATCCGCCAATATCAATCGGAAGGTCGCTTAGTCGCCATGACAGGAGACGGCACCAACGATGCCCCTGCATTAGCACAAGCAGATGTAGCGGTTGCCATGAACTCGGGTACGCAAGCGGCGAAAGAAGCCGGTAACATGGTGGATTTAGATTCCAACCCAACCAAGCTGATTGAAGTGGTGCATATTGGTAAACAAATGCTGATGACTCGCGGCTCATTGACCACATTCAGTATTGCCAACGATATTGCCAAATACTTCGCGATTATTCCGGCCTGTTTTGCGGTCACATGGCCGCAGCTCAATGCCTTGAATATTATGCATTTGCACTCACCTGCATCGGCATTGCTGTCGGCGGTTATTTTTAATGCCTTGATTATCGTGTTCTTAATTCCACTGGCATTAAAAGGGGTAAATTATCGCCCAATGAGTTCTCAATCACTTTTACAGCGTAACTTGAGCCTGTATGGGTTAGGCGGATTGATTGTCCCATTTGTGGGGATCAAACTTATCGATATGTTCATCAGCTTGTTTGGTATTTAAGGAGCCTATTATGAGCATGTTTCGTTCTTCATTGATGATTTTAGTTCTGTTAACGCTGGTAACTGGGATTGCTTATCCGCTACTCGTGACGGGGCTTGCTAATGTCATTTTTCCAACTCAATCGATGGGTTCACTGATCCTACAAGATAATCGCATTATCGGTTCATCGTTGATTGGGCAGTCTTACCAAAATGACAATTACTTTTATGGTCGCCCGTCCGTGACCGCAGAAATGCCCTATAACGCACTGGCTTCCGGTGGCAGTAACCTTGCTATCAGTAATCCACTGTTAACCAAAGAATTGACTGAACGCTCGGTCGCATTGAAACAGCATGAACCCGATGGTGGTGATATTCTGCCTGTGGATTTACTGACCGCCTCTTCCAGCGGGCTAGATCCCCATATTTCGGTTGCCGCTGCGTTATATCAAGCACCGCGTATTGCTAAAAACAGACAGTTATCGATAGACAAGGTAAAATCGCTTATATCTGACAATACGCAATCTCCTCTGTTTCGATTTTTAGGAGAGCCAGTCGTCAACGTATTAGAGTTAAACCTTGCCCTTGATACCTATCAACGGGAAGCTAACAGCCAAAATCTCTGAGGTCAGTTATGAATAATCAGGAGCCTATCCGCCCAAACCCAGATGACCTGTTGGTAAAGGCAAACGAAAGTGGACGTGGCAAACTTAAGATTTTCTTCGGTGCTTGTGCTGGTGTCGGGAAAACTTACGCCATGTTGCAAGAAGCACAACGCCTTCGAGCACAAGGGTTAGATGTGCTGATTGGCGTGGTCGAAACTCATGAACGAGAAGAAACCGCCGCGCTGCTGGATGGGCTCCCTCAACTTCCTCCATTAAAAATCAGCCATCGAGGGCGTCGTCTGCACGCCTTCGATATTGATGCTGCATTGGCAAGGCATCCTGCCATTATCTTGATGGATGAACTTGCCTTCAGTAATCCAAATGGCAGCCGCCACCCTAAACGCTGGCAAGATGTCGAAGAATTACTGGATGCAGGTATTGACGTTCTCACCACCGTTAACGTTCAACATATTGAAAGCTTAAATGACATTGTCGGCAGCATCACCGGTATCCGCGTGCGTGAAACGGTGCCTGACCATATTTTTGATGCCGCCAATGAAGTGGTTTTAGTGGATTTGCCTCCAGATGACCTTCGCCAACGTTTAAAAGAAGGCAAAGTGTATATTCCGGGGCAAGCTGAGCGTGCTATCGAGCATTTCTTCCGTAAAGGTAACTTAATTGCTTTACGGGAATTAGCCCTGCGCCGCACGGCTGATCGCGTTGATGATCAAATGCGTGAATTTCGCGATGGTAAAGGTGAAGCCCCCGTTTGGCATACCCGCGATGGGTTACTCCTGTGTATCGGGCATAATACGGGCAATGAAAAACTGGTTCGCGCTGCTGCTCGCCTTGCCGCTAAGTTCGGCAGTGTTTGGCATGCGGTGTATGTAGAGACGCCAACATTACACCAACTTCCTGAAAATCAGCGCCGTGCCATTTTAAAAGCCTTGAGGTTAGCTCAAGATTTAGGTGCAGAAACCACCACGCTTTCTGATCCTAATGAAGAAAAAGCCATTTTGCGCTACGCACGGGAACATAATCTCGGTAAAATTTTGATCGGCCGACGCGATAAACACCGCAAATGGTATAAATTCAATTTACACCAAGGTTTTGCCGATAGACTCGGTAAACTCGGACCTGATTTAGATTTGATCATTGTCGCCCTTGAAGAAAAAAGCGATTGGGATAAAGAGCCAGAAAGAAAGCCGTTTACCGAAAAATGGCGCTCTGATGTCAATGGCTATTTAATGGCGATCGCCATGTGTGCAGCCATCACCCTATTCTCTCGAACCTTCTTATTGGCACTGGATAAAGCCAACTTAGTCACTCTCTATTTATTGGGCGTGGTATTAGTCGCGCTATTTTACGGTCGTCGCCCTTCTGTTTTCGCCGCGTTAGTCAACGTGATCAGTTTCGATTTATTTTTCGTTCAGCCCCATTTTTCATTAGCAATTATGGATATGCAGTATCTGGTTACGTTCACTGTGATGCTGATTGTGGGGGTGGTTGTCGGGAATCTCACCGCGGGTATGCGCTACCAGGCAAGAATTGCCCGTTATCGAGAACAACGCACGCGCCATTTATATGAAATGACCAAAGAGCTAGGTCAAGCCCTCAGCACGGAAGATATCGGCAAAACAGGCTATCACTTTTTAAACAATGCATTTCAGGCAAAAACCTGTTTGTTACTCCCTGATGAAAATAACCAACTGACGCCATTACAGTGCGAAGGTTATAGCCAGTTGCAAATCGACAAAGCTATCGCAAAATGGAGCTTTGATAAGCGCCAGCCCGCTGGTGCAGGGACGGACACACTTCCCAGCGTGCCGTACCAATTACAGCCTATCACAACGGCGGATGAAACCCTTGCCGTGCTCGCCATTGAGCCGCGTAATATTCGCCAATTATTGATCCCCGAGCAGCAACGTATGCTGCAAACCTTTACCGGGTTAATCGCCAGTAGCCTTTCCCGCCTGCAACTGACCAAACAAGCAGAAAGAGCCAAATTGGATGTTGAACGGGAGCAATTACGAAATTCACTGCTGGCAGCCCTATCCCATGACCTCAAAACGCCACTGACTGTTTTATTTGGTCAAAGCGAAATTTTGATGCTGGAGTTATCAGCCGAAAATTCACCGCTCACCGCACAAGTCAGCCAGATGCGCCAACAGGTATTAAGCACTTCGCGATTAGTGAATAATTTATTGGATATGGCTCGCTTACAATCTGGGGGGATCCACCCCAATTTGGAATGGGAATCTCTGCAAGAAATTACGAGCAGCGCAGTTCGCATCTTGGACTACACTTTAGATAGTCACCCACTTGATATTGATATTCCAGCCGATTTACTCTTGTATTGTGACGGTAACTTGATTGAGCGCGTCATCATTAACTTGCTCGAAAATGCCATAAAATACAGTGATAGCGATACTCCGATTGGTATTAGAGCGTCTATCGAATCACAAAAAGCTCATATCGAAGTGTGGGATGCCAGCAATGCCATTCCCGATGGGCAAGAAAAAACCATTTTCGATAAATTTTCCCGCGCACAAAAAGAATCAACAATTCCGGGAGTTGGCTTAGGTTTAGCTATCTGTCGTGCTATTATCCATCTCCATGAAGGGGAAATTTGGGCTGAAAATAATGAAAAAGGTGGCGCCAGCTTCCATTTTATTTTGCCGTTAAAGCCATTACCTGAAATTGAAAACGAAATTTAGGAGCACCTAGCAAACTGTGAGTTCCCATCAAATCCTGATCATTGAAGATGAAAAAGAGATCCGCCGCTTTGTTCGATTAGCGTTGGAGGGTGAAGGCTGGAAAATTTTTGAAGCTGAAAATTACCAGCGAGGGCTCATAGAAGCAGGCACTCGTCAGCCTGATTTAGTGATTTTAGATCTCGGATTACCTGATGGTGATGGATTGGATTTGATCCGTGATTTACGCCAATGGAGCAGTATTCCGTTGATCGTACTTTCTGCTCGTGAAGAAGAGTCCCAGAAAGTGGCCGCTCTCGATGCGGGTGCCGATGATTATTTGACGAAACCTTTTGGTATTAGTGAGTTGCTCGCCCGTGTCCGAGTCGCTTTACGCCGTTTTGGTAAAGCGGGTCAAGAAAGCCCTACTTTTCAATTTGGCGATGTCACGGTGGATTTTATCAATCGCATCGTGACTAAAGGCAGTGAAGAGTTGCACCTCACCCCGATTGAATTTCGCCTACTCAGTGAACTCGTTGCCAATAGCGGAAAAGTGCTCACTCAGCGCCATTTGTTGCTACAAGTCTGGGGACCGAGTTACGTCGAACATAATCATTATCTACGCATTTATATGGGGCATTTACGCCAGAAGTTGGAAAATGACCCTGCACGCCCCGTACATCTTTTAACTGAAACGGGAATTGGCTACCGTTTTATGCCTTAACTGATACCTTAAAACCTAAGTTTGTCTTAAAGCGTGATTCTCAGACTATTACTGATAGTTTATTCATCACGGCTGCCTATAATCTCTCCAATCTTAACTTATCGGAGCGTTTCCTGTGCAATCGTTACTGACTCAAGCCTCTCGCCGTTTTGCTTCCATCTTAGTGATTTTTTTAACTATTTTCGTCACCACCAAAGCCCTTGCGCTAAGCCCTGAAGAGAAAACGCGTACTGAAGCGTTGTTAACGGAGTTGGGTAAGCAGCAGAATTTAACCTTCACGCGTAATGGTTCCGGTCATTCTGCACCAGAAGCTGAATCCCATTTACGATTAAAGCTGGGTAAAACTGAAAAGCGCTTACAGACAACAGAGCAGTTTATTGACAATGTGGCATCAAAATCTTCTATCACCGGAGAAGAGTACCGAGTCACCGATGCCCAAGGTAAAGTCACCAGCGCCAATCAGTATCTGCATGATTTACTGAAAAATAACGTCGATAAACCAGCCAAATAACCCGCTCTATCCCCCGATTAATAAAGCGCCCCCAATAGCTAGCGGGCGCTTTATTATGTCGCTGTCTTTCGTGACCCGCCTTACACCTCTGATAATGAAAGCGCCTTTTTCACGATCGAGAAACCCCATTTTCCTGACCCAATATATCTGCCAATCAGAATCACAATCCGAATCTTATAACCCTATGTAGGCCGAAGCATTAGATGTGCTGATGAAATGAGTTGATAGTTGCCTCATTGTTCAAAAAGCAATTTGATTGAAATGCTGACTTTCTAAAACATAAAAAACTGATTAATTATCATAAGTTATTCTTAATGATTATTATTATCATATAATATTTAAATGATTATTATTATCATATAGAATACGGAGTTAAAGTTTGAAAATAATAGAATGCTAATGTATTAGATTGCACATCTATATGTTTTTCATCTAAAAACTTTACATTTTTACATTGAGAGCACATTGATTTAATTCAGATATATTTACGCCAGAGATGTCGAAGAATACATCGGTGTAAGTATGAACGGTAAAAGAAAAACTCACTTTTATCCCCTCCTGACCAAATCAAAAAATATCCATCGTGTGAAAACTTGCACTGCTAGGTTTCCATACCGTCTTAAATTTCACGTTGAAAATAGGGATGAACAGGTATTGCTATGTTAAATAAAAATAAGCTATCAGCGCTATCACTGTTAATAGTTTCGCCATTCGCTGCTTCAGCAACTGATGTTCTGGTTGTGACTACACCAAGCTCAAGTGATTCATATACTGCAACAACGACTTCTTCTGCAACGAAGAATGAAACTCAGATAATGAAAATACCACAGACGGTGAATGTGGTGACCAAAACCCAAATAGAAAACAGAGCGGCAGAAACCGTTGTGGATGCACTGAGGTATACACCAGGTGTAGTTACCGAATACCGTGGTGATTCAAATCGTAATGATGAGGTATTCAGTCGCGGTTTTGATTATGCGAACAAAATTCTAGATGGCATTCCTTTTGGCGGAAATGCGTCCTCGTCCATGGGCACAACCGAGCCTTGGTTTCTAGACAGAATTGAGATGATTAAAGGACCGGCATCTGTGCAGTATGGGCAAATAAGCCCTGGTGGGGTTATTGCCATGACAAGCAAAAAACCAACCGCGCAGAGCATCAATAAAATTCAGTTACGGGTCGGTAATCGAAATAAAACGGAAGGATTTTTTGATCTGGGTGGCAAGCTAACGGATGATGGAAATATCCTCTACCGTTTAAATGGCCTAGCAAAAAAGAAAGACACTCAGGTTCGAGACTATGAAGAAGAAAAATATGCCATCGCTCCCGCCATATCATTCCTAAATGAAGACACTACTTTCACTCTTCTGGCTTACTTACAAAACTCACCGAAAAATGGTTACCGAAATTTTCTTCCTAAAGTTGGCACGATTGAATCAACCCCGGAAGGAAAAATTCCGCAAGACTTCAACATAAGCAATCCTGACTATAATATTTCCAAACAAAAACAACATAGTATCGGGTATGAATTTGAACACAATTTTAGTGATAAAATTTCATTGGTACAAAAAGCACGCTACGCAGAAATTGATGAAAAATATAATTACTTAGTATTTAACACCTTAGCAAGTGAAGCTAAAAACTATCCTTATGTACTAAAACGAATGGCTCAGCACGAAAAAACGAAACTCAATACATTTGGCGTTGATACCCATTTAAATTTCGACATTGATAATGGGGGGCTTTATCAAACACTATTAGTCGGCGTCGATTACAAATGGACTAAAGAGGACAAACAGTTTTGGCGTGACAGAAACGGCAATTATGATATTGATTGGCGTAACCCCCAATACCAGAAAATTGATGAATCCAAGCAGACACTATTCACCGACCAGCTGCAAAAAAGCGATCAAATCGGTATTTATATTCAAGACCAAATCGAATGGAATAACTGGAACTTATTAGCTAGCACTCGGTATGACTGGATTGAAGTCAAAACGATAGACAGAACGATCAGTGACCGGTCACAACAAAATGATGGCAAATTAACAGGCTTAGTTGGATTGTTATACTCATTTGATAACGGTATTTCCCCTTATATTAGCTACAGCACCTCTTTTGAGCCAAATCTTGCAACCAACAGAAAGCCAGAAAGTAAGCCGTTTGATCCTAAAACAGCAAAACAAACAGAAATCGGTATCAAGTACCTCACTCCTGACCAAAAAACGCTGGCGACCTTATCTCTCTATCATATCGAGCAAAAAAACATTCCTAAATACGACTCTGAATTAGGTTATATGACGCTAATCGGCAAGGGGGAAAGTAAAGGTGTGGAAGCCCAGATAAACAGTAAGCTTACCGATAAATTTGCCGTTACAGCAGCATATTCATATACCAAAACCAAAGTGCTTGAAACATCAAACAGTGCGGAAAAAGGAAAAGAATTTCCTCGTATTCCTAAAAATATGGCCTCTGTCTGGGGGCAATATGAAGAGAACTCAGGAATGCTGAATGGACTGAAAGCGGGAGCGGGAGTGCGCTATATCGGTTCCAGCAAAGCAGGGGCGGATAATAGCTTTTCTGTGCCTGGGGTAACGCTTTACGATGCGATGATTGGCTATGAACTTTCCAATATTTCGCCCTCTTTGAAAGGCGCAACGATACAGTTAAACGTGAATAACTTAATGGATAAACATTATGTTTCATCCTGTGGTATGAGTGATGCCTGCTTTTATGGCATAGGCCGTACTGGTACTGTCACGTTTGATTACGCTTGGTAAAACAAAGAGTAAGAATAAAGGCTATATCAAATTGAGATGTAGCCTTTGTTATCCCATTGATAATAAAGATTAACTTGAAAGTGAGGGCTCATGAAGTCTGTTTTGCTTTACGTAATGGTCGCTTTGAGTGCAGCACCCGCAATAGCCGCTCCTTGCAACGAACTGCCTCTCCAAGGGGTTCAGGAAGGCATATTTGATACCGAGGGTAAGGTTTGCTTTGTGCTTCCAGCGCTTAATGAAAACTATATTGCTGCCACACTAAAAGGGGCAACAGGAGCACAATTACTCGACCAGCAAAACCATCATTTACGCACATTATTGGAAGCAGGACCTGCTGATGGAGAAAAATCGCTACTTTTTTCATCCCCGGCAGGGCAAGTTTCATCATTAATGTTATATGGAAATAGCGGTAGCGAATGGCAGTTTAGCTGGCAAATGATAGAAACTCAGCCACTCAATCGCATGCGAAAACTTGATCCAGTCAGTCCTACTTTACAGCAACTCGCAAAGGAGCTGGCAGCAGGAGGAACGACAGATGCATTTTGGAAAAAACAGCAACTCATCGGTACGCCTTTAATTGAACCCGTAGATACATCTCATAAACGAGTCACTTTTTTGTGGCGTGCAGCACGTGGTAATGTGTTTATTTTAGGGTCTCCGGCAGGCGATCATGATCCCATGTTTAAACTGGGTGACTCCGATGTTTGGTTTCGCAGCTATGTGGTACCCGCTGATACGCGTATGCAATATCAATTGGCACCTGACGTTCCTAAAGTAGATGGCAATGCGCGTGAACAACGCCGTGCGATTTTGGTCACTGCACAAGCCGATCCTTTAAATCCCACGACTATGAGTATAGAAAATGATGATAAGTGGAACACTTCATCTTTACTTGATTTAAAACCCTCACGGTATTTTACCCGCGATACAATGAAACAGCCTATACGCCATGGCTCTTTGACTCGACATACATTAAAAAGTAATTTCCTTGGAAATAGTCGGGAAATCATTCTTTATCGCCCAAAAGCGACAACACCTGTTAGTTGGACATTATTTTTGTTTGATGGTCAAATTTGGCAGGATAAATATCACACCGCCAATGTAATTGATGGTTTGATTGCTAATCATCAATTACCCCCGATTAATATTGTCTTTATAGATAGTTTGGATAGTAAACGTCGCTCCAAGGAACTCCCTCCAAATCAAGCTTTTGCTGATTTTATGGCACTGGAACTACTACCTTGGGTGAGCAAAAATGGTATTGAAATAAATAATGAAAAGACGATTGTGGCTGGCGCAAGTTATGGAGGATTGGCATCATCCTGGGTCGCATTGCGATATCCAAACCAATTTCGTCATGTGCTGAGCCTATCAGGCTCATACTGGTGGGCGCCTGAAGGTGAAAAGCCAGGATGGTTAACTCGTCAATATCAGCAATCGCCGCATTATCCGATCAGTTTCTGGATACAAGCAGGGTTATTTGAAAACCAAGGTGCTGATGGCGGCATTTGGCTTAATAGCCAAGAGCTTGAACATGTTTTGCGAGATAAACACTACAAAACCAGCTTCCATTCATGGTCAAGTGGTCATGATTATGCTGCTTGGGTAGAAGCATTGGTCTATGGATTGAAAGACTTCACAAACCAACGTTGAATCTTCTGTGGGTG
>NZ_WLUG01000049.1:0-42993 GCF_009706505.1 Providencia sp. wls1922
TCGTGACAACGGATGCGCATTATAGGGAGCTCGAAAAATCTCGCAAGTGTTTTTTTTAAAATAATTTCCAATTGCTGATTTATCACCCAAAATGGTTACTTTGTGATGCTTTTTAAGGCTTTTGGCAGGTCTGCAAGACTATTAATCACCAAATCTGCACTCGCAATAGCGTCATCTGTAACAGGTTCGCCACTTTTTACTAACACATTTGTACCCACAAGAGCCGCTTTACCCGCTTGCATATCTGCAAGTTTGTCGCCAACCATAATAGAAGAAGTCATATCAATGTTTAAAAATTGCTGGGCATCTAAAAGCATTCCCGGTTTTGGTTTGCGGCAATTACATTCTTGCTTATATTCTTCTACTGTTGCATCTGGGTGATGAGGACAGAAGTAGATACCATCTAAATCAACACCGCGGTCAGCTAGAGACCAATCCATCCACTCAGTCAGTGTCATAAACTGGTCTTCGGTATAAATACCACGACCGATACCAGATTGATTAGTCACGACAACTAATGCATATCCCATCTTTTTGAGTTCAATCATGGCTTCAATTGAGCCTTCGATAAATTCGAAGTCATCAATTTGATGTACATAACCATGGTCGATATTAATTGTGCCATCTCTATCTAGAAAGATTGCTGGAATGCCTTTGCTCACTGCTTTACTCCTCAAACTGAAATGGTTTTTAGTATCTCATGAAAAGAAATGAAATGAGAATAGAATAAATCCATCAAACTTTATTGACTTAGACGTCTAGACGCCTTAACATCCAATACAAGTTAGATACAGTATCTTGAATATAATTCGTCAGAGAATAGAAGATAGAATGATAAAGCTCTCAAATATTAATAAAGTGTTCCAGCAAGGAAACCGCAATATACAGGCGCTGACTGATATCAGCCTGCATGTTCCTGCTGGTCAAATATATGGTGTCATTGGTGCATCCGGCGCAGGTAAAAGTACCTTAATTCGTTGTGTGAATATGCTGGAGCGTCCAACATCAGGGCAAGTCATTGTTGATGGACAAGATTTAACGTCTCTGCCTGAGAAAGAAGTCACAAAAGCACGCCGTAGAATTGGCATGATCTTTCAGCACTTCAACTTATTATCTTCACGCACTGTGTTTGATAACGTGTCGTTGCCATTAGAATTAGACAATACACCGAAAGAGACCATTAAACAGCGCGTTGATGAATTATTAGAGTTAGTCGGTTTATCTGAAAAGAAAGATGCTTATCCAGCAAACCTTTCTGGTGGTCAAAAACAGCGTGTGGCTATTGCCCGTGCCTTAGCAAACTCACCAAAAGTATTACTGTGTGATGAAGCAACAAGTGCATTAGATCCAGCAACGACGCGCTCTATTTTAGAATTATTGAAAGATATCAACCGTCGCTTAGGTTTAACCATCTTATTGATCACCCATGAGATGGATGTCGTGAAACGTATTTGTGACCAAGTGGCAGTGATCAGTGGCGGTCAGCTTATTGAGCAAGATAAAGTGAGTGAAGTTTTCTCTCACCCTAAAACGCCAGTTGCTCAAGCATTTATTAAGTCAACGTTAGTTATTGATATTCCTGATGACTATAAAGAACGTTTGCAGCCAGAGTCGGGTAAAGATCTCTCTCCGTTATTGAAACTGGAATTCACAGGGCAATCGGTGGATGCGCCATTAATCTCAATGGCCGTACGTAAATTTGATATCGATATTAATATCTTAAGCTCTCAGATTGATTATGCCGGTGGCGTTAAATTCGGTGTAATGCTGGCTGAATTACACGGCTTAGAAAATGGCATTGAGTCCACTATTACATTTTTGAAAGAGCACCATGTGAAAGTTGAGGTTTTAGGTTATGTCTGAGGGAATGATTTCACTGCTTATTTCAGGAACGATTGATACCATTATCATGACTTTCGTTTCTGCAATTTTAGGTTTTATTTTAGGTATCCCGACAGGCGTCCTACTTTATGTCACTCGTCGTGGGCAAGTCATGGAAAATACCGTTCTGTATAGCGTTATTTCTGCTGTCGTGAACATATTCCGTTCAATACCGTTTATTATTTTATTAGTCTGGATCAGCCCTTTTACCAAATTCATTGTAGGTTCTGCGATTGGTATTGAAGGTGCGATTGTTCCATTAACTGTTGGCGCAATTCCGTTTATTGCTCGCATGGTTGAAAACGCATTATTAGAAGTGCCGAATGGTTTAATTGAAGCATCACGCGCTATGGGTGCAACTCCGTTACAGATTATTCGCAAAGTATTACTGCCAGAATCTTTACCGGGGTTAATTAACGCAGCAACCATTACATTAATTATGTTAGTCGGTTATTCCGCAATGGGCGGTGCAGTGGGTTCCGGTGGATTAGGACAAATTGCAATGCAATATGGGTACTATACTTATAATCCATTAGTTATGAATACCGTTCTGGTTCTATTGATTGTCTTAGTATTCATCATTCAGTTCACGGGTGAATATCTAATGAAAAAAGTGTCGCATAAATAGTCCGTAATCTAGATAGTCAGAAACAATAGCAGCGCCAAAAAACGCTACACAGTAGTTAAGGTGCTATAAATAGTGTCTAAAGGGGTAAATTATGTCTATTAAGTTAAAATCAATTGCAGTAGTTGGCGCGCTGTTAGGAACATTAGCTCTCGCTGGCTGTGGTGAAAAACAAAAAGATCCAAATAGCATCAAAGTCGGTGTGATCATGGGCAAAGAGTTTGAAGTTGCTGAAGTTGCACAAAAAGTTGCTAAAGAAAAATATGGTCTGAATGTTGAATTAGTTTCTTTCAATGACTTCGTACTACCAAACGAAGCATTAAGCAAAGGTGATATTGATGCTAACGCATTCCAGCATAAACCTTATTTGGATCAGCAAATTAAAGACCGTAACTACAAATTAGTTCCTGTTGGAAATACCTTCATTTATCCAATTGCAGGATATTCTAAACAAATTAAATCCATTGATGAATTGGCTGACGGTTCACAAGTAGCGCTGCCAAATGACCCAACTAACTTAGGTCGTTCATTACTGTTACTGCAAAAACAAGGTTTGATTAAGTTAAAAGATGGCACAGGTTTAATGCCTACCGTGTTGGATGTTGTTGAAAATCCAAAAGGCTTAAAATTTGTTGAATTAGAAGCGCCACAGTTACCACGTGCTCTGGATGATCAAAAAATTGCATTGGCTATCATCAACACAACTTGGGCTAGCAGTGCAACACCAAAACTGACTCCAGCAAAAGATGGTCTGTTTGTTGAAGATAAAGATTCTCCATATGTGAACATTATTGTGGCTCGTGAAGATAATAAAGATAGCGAGAATGTGAAGAAGTTTATTCAAGCATATCAATCTAATGAAGTGGCAGAAAAGGCCAACGAAGTTTTCGATGGTGGAGCAGTTAAAGGCTGGTAAGCTTTTCTCTTAAAAAAAATGTGTATAAAATGCTAGGTGACTTTATGTCACCTAGTTTTTTTGTATCATACCGACAAGCATTAAACCGATTTGTTTCAAATAAATTAGCTTTAAACCGATTACATAATTAATGCGCTAGCGCAGATAATAAAAAGGTAATATTTATGAGATTGTTTTTGCTCGCCCTCGCTACATTTGTTTTAGCTGGGTGCGGAATTAATCAATACACCAGTCCAAGCATGAATAAAGGGTTTTCGAGCATGAAATTATCGAAACCTTTACCTGTCGAAACTGAAGAAGATGTCAGCGCAGAAAACATTAAATTAATGAACAGCCCTGAAGAATTATTAGGAATGCCATTTCGTGACTTAGGTATTGTATCTGGTGAGTCATGCAGAAAAAATGCAAAGAGTCCCCCGATTAACCTTGATTCAGCTAAAAACAGTATGTTGACGCAAGCCGCTTATATCGCTGCAGATGCAGTGTTATTACATCAGTGCCAAACCAAATCAGCACCGGGTTGTTACCAAGCAACGGTATGTGAAGGTAGCGCACTTAAAATTGTTGAATAATCAACTTATGCAATCTTTTCAATTTAATGTTATCGGGCATATCGAATCCCCTTATAAAGAAAAGTTTGCTATTCCTCGCCAGCCTGGGCTGGTTCAAAACGGCTTTGGGCGTTTGCATTTACATCCGCCATACAATGACCCCAATGCCGTTAGAGGATTAACTCAATTTAGTCATATTTGGGTGTTGTTTGTTTTTCACCAAACGATAGAAGGTGGCTGGAAATCGCTAGTACGCCCTCCCCGCTTAGGTGGTAACGATAAAATGGGTGTGTTTGCCACTCGTTCAACATTTCGACCAAACCCGATTGGGATGTCGTTAGTTGAATTAAAAGATGTGACTATCGAAAACAACCAAGTCATCCTTGAACTCGGTAGCCTAGATTTAGTTGATGGCACACCAGTGATAGATATCAAACCGTATCTACCTTTTGCTGAAGCTATCACAACCGCCAAAGCAGGTTATGCTCAAGAAGCACCCTCAGAAGATATGCAGGTTATATTTAGCACACAAGCTCAGCTTGAATGTGATAAATACCAATCTCACTATCCTGGATTAGCGTCTTTTATTGAGCAAGTATTAAAGCAGGACCCACGTCCTGCCTATAAGAAACAATCCAATGAAGCCCGTGATTATGCGGTTCATTTATTAGATTTCAATGTACGCTGGCGAGTGACTAATAATATCACTGAAGTGTTTGCCATCGAACGTAATGAAAAATCGCGTTAACCTCTTTTGACAAAGCATCGTCACTGGTAGACTAGCTGTTTATTCCGCTGCTTAGCAGCTTTAAATTATTGGGTAGGCATAAGCCCTACCATAATTTGTTGTTCTAATGGAACCTATACAATGCGTACTAGCAAATATCTGCTCTCAACTCTAAAAGAGACCCCTGCGGATGCAGAAGTTATCAGCCACAAGCTGATGCTGCGTGCAGGGATGATCCGTAAACTTGCTTCTGGTCTGTATGACTGGTTACCCACAGGCGTGCGTGTTCTGCGTAAAGTAGAAAACATCGTTCGTGAAGAAATGGAAAATGCAGGCGCTATCGAGGTATCTTTACCCGTCGTTCAACCTGCTGACTTATGGCAAGAAAGTGGACGTTGGGAACAATATGGCCCTGAGTTACTGCGCTTTGTAGATCGTGGTGAACGTCCTTTTGTTTTAGGTCCAACCCACGAAGAAGTTATCACTGATTTAGTGCGTAACGAGATCACTTCATACAAACAATTACCATTGAATTTATTCCAAATTCAAACCAAATTCCGTGATGAAGTTCGTCCTCGCTTCGGTGTAATGCGTTCTCGTGAATTTATCATGAAAGATGCATACTCGTTCCACACAAGCCAAGAGTCATTGCAAGAAACTTACGATGCAATGTACCAAGCTTATAGCAAAATTTTCACCCGTATTGGCTTTGATTTCCGTGCAGTACAGGCAGACACCGGTTCTATCGGTGGTAACGCTTCTCACGAATTCCAAGTCTTAGCACAAAGCGGCGAAGATGATGTTGTCTTCTCCACTGAATCTGATTTTGCAGCCAATATCGAATTTGCTGAAGCGGTTGCGCCAAGTGTTCAACGTGCAGCGCCAAGCCAAGAGATGCATTTAGTTGATACACCAAATGCAAAAACGATTGCTGAATTAGTTGAACAGTTCAATCTGCCAATCGAGAAAACAGTTAAGACTCTGATTGTCCATGCCGAGAAAGACTCTGGTCATACTTTAGTTGCTCTGTTAATTCGTGGCGACCATGAACTTAATGAAATTAAAGCAGAAAAACACCCATTAGTGGCAAGCCCACTGCAATTTGCATCAGAAGAAGAGATCCGTAAAGCTGTTAACGCAGGTCCTGGCTCTTTAGGTCCTGTGAAAATGCCAATGCCAATCGTCATTGACCGCAGCGTTGCGGTGATGAGTGACTTTGGTGCAGGTGCTAATATTGATGGTAAACACTACTTTGGCATCAACTGGGAACGTGATCTCCCACTGCCGGAAGTTTACGACCTGCGTAATGTGGTAGCGGGTGACCCAAGTCCAGATGGTAAAGGTACCCTGTTAATCAAACGCGGTATCGAAGTGGGCCATATCTTCCAGTTAGGCACAAAATATTCTGAAGCAATGAAAGCCTCTGTGCAGAATGAAGAAGGTCATAACCAAATCGTGACAATGGGTTGCTATGGTATTGGTGTAACACGTATTGTTGCAGCTGCGATTGAGCAAAGCCACGATGAGCGCGGTATTGTATGGCCTGACGCTATCGCACCGTTCCACGTTGCTATCCTGCCAATGAACATGCATAAGTCTTATCGCGTTAAAGAAGTTGCTGAAAAACTGTATGCAGACCTGAAAGCACAAGGCATCGATGTTATTTTTGATGACCGTAAAGAGCGTCCGGGTGTGATGTTTGCCGATATGGAACTGATTGGTGTTCCGTACACTATCGTCATTGGTGATCGTAATTTAGATACTAACCAAGTTGAATATAAATCACGCCGCAGTGATGACAAACAACTAGTTGGTTTAGATAACGTCGTTAGCTTCCTAAAAGAAAAATTAGCTAAATAACCGTTACGTTAGCCTAAATAAAAAGCTCAGAGTTCAGTTTTACTGTCTCTGAGCTTTTTTATTACCACTAAGCCTTTTTACAATATAACCAAAACGAATTCAGGTTATTTGCAGGAGCGGGTTTTATCAAACTGAATATTCCCTGTAGGAATAAATGCAGAATCAAATTGACCGTCTTCCATTGATGGGCGAATTGAATAGAAACCATCCACTTCTAAATACACTGGCGTACCGCCATCCACATCGGTATCACTATAGGCTTTCTCTAGCTCAATACCTGACGTTGCATATTTACGCCCAGAACCACATTCAGTAAATACAGCAGCATCCGCCATATAACGATATTCGCCACGCTTTTTACTTGGAGTGACCTGTTTTAAGGTATGGTTCATTGAGCTCTCAATCGCCTTGCCTTCTAAATCTAGCAGTGTGATTGACTGGTTATCAGGAGATTGTGCAAAGTATGTACGTTCTGCTTTTGAGTTAGTTAATGTTAATACATTTTCCGTGCTAGACCAGTTCCCTGTTTCATGGAACATTTGGTTTCCTTCACGGGTTTCTAAATAAAGCAGTTGCTCAACATAGCTACCATCTGGATTAACTAATAGTGTTGCTTCAATTCCCGAACAATCCGCACAAGGAAGTACACCACTATAAACATGGTCTACAGGCGCAAAATTTGCTTCATTGACACTACTTTGACAGCCGGATAATGCCACAGCACCCGCTGAAATAAGAGCTAATAAAAGTACTTTCTTCATTATAATTCCCTTCAGATCATTCAATTATCACTGTTTCGCTTATTAAGACATCATAACATCTCAACCAATAAAAAAATAAGGTATGCAAAAGTTTACAATCGGATAAATAACCAGCTAAAGATATCAGTTTAGTGAATAAGAATTTTCCTTTTCCCACGTCACTGATTATAGTTATTAAATTACTATGCTATTATCGAGCCAAGCACTTTTGATTTAGCTTTTTATTTCATCGGTAAATGCTTAGCCGATAATGCTTAGTCGATAAATGCTAGAGTTTTTAGATAATACAAACATGTTCAAGGCGGCAATAACCGCCACTAACACAGTGGTGAGGGAATATGTCTACAGATAATGAATATCAACCAATCAATTGTGATGATTACGAATATCTAGAAATCGCATGCCAGCGTCAATTAAAGCTGCAAATTAAGCTTAATGACGGCGAGAATATTGAAGGGCAAGCCAGTGATTTGCTCCTACGAAAAAAAATTGAGTACCTCGTCCTGATCACACAGGAAGGCACTAAGGAGCTAAGACTGGATATTATCTCATCCTTCAGTCATCCTGAAATCGGCACTATCGTTGTCGACCACTCCCACTAATACTCGTTTTTCTGAGTTTCTTCTATGCCCCTTATGATAGTCACAGTCATAAGGGGTTTCTACTTTTTGGGTAGTCTATGCAGCTTATTCGCAGGAAAACTCATTGGTATTTATCCAATGTTCGGAATTTTGCCAATCAATAGCAATCCCAACAGTGTCTTCTCCCACAAATCCATCAGGAGTAATAAAACATCCCACGGCACAAATTAGTGTTTCGTTATAGTAAATCAGCGGGGTTCTTTCTCGCATCCATGGAGCAACACCCAATTCTTGCCAAATCTTTTTACTACTGCGTGAATGATGGCGACCAACAATATTTAGTGAGCCTTGCAATCCAAAGCGAATTGTCACTTTTTCCGTTTCTTGTGGTGGGCGGATCTGCCCTTCTCCATCCATCACAACCAGTGTTCCCAGTGATTCAGGTAAGAGATAAGCCTCTGGATAATTCCACTGATACTGTTTTCCCATCAGGCTATTAATGCGCTTAACCACCCACAGAGCCCCTTGATAACGGCGAATTTCCACATCACCCAAGCGACAGATAGGTTCTGCATCCTGCCGGGCAAGTGCCACTTCCTGCCAAATTCGTTCTAATTGATTAAATGGCGGCATAGCAAGTTGGTGAAGACCAATCCATCTGCGGATCAAGGCGTTACGCTTGGCTACTGAACAATGGATAAGCCCATCGATGTATAATCCACCGCGATAATCAATAATGTCATCAAGGGAATCTTGTAGCAGTTCATCCAGTAATGCTTCTTGTTCTGCGCATAATAATGCGCTTCGGGAAACTGCATTCGCAAAATGAGGCCAGCGTTCAGATAATCTTGGCATAATATTCAAACGCAAGAAGTTACGATCATATCGGTCATCTTGATTACTATCATCTTCAACCCAAGGAAGTTGATGTTCCGTTCGATAGTTTTCTAATTCATGGCGAGAAATAGAAAGCAAAGGACGTAATAGAACTGTTTTTCCACTTTTTGCTTGAAAAGAAAGTGATTCCGGCATCGCGGAAAGCCCTGCGGGGCCGCTTCCGCGTTTAAGTGCCAGCATAAAGGTTTCTGCTTGGTCATCAAGATGCTGAGCCGTCACCAAAATTTCATCTTCGAGTAGCTCATCACGATATGCCTGATAACGTTCAGTTCTTGCAGCCGCTTCAACACCAATCTGAGCGCTATCTACAGTTACATGCTGGCAAATAAACGGAATATCCCATTGTTGGCATAATGAAGCGCAGTGAGCTTCCCATTTGTCCGCTTGAATATTTAAACCATGATGAATATGAATTGCGCGGATTTGGAGTAAAGGATTTATGCTATTTTTGATTTGATAAAGGGCATGCAACAGTACGGTAGAATCAATGCCACCACTGAATCCAACCAGAATTTTTTGATAGTTTTTTATTTTACTGTAAACGTGCTCAACAATAATTGCTGATTTTTCGGCCATTAACCTGCCCTTCCCCATTATTTTTACGATTTTTCTAGCGCTAGAACATAATATACCGAACATAATCACAAGAAAAATCTGCATCAATATTTAAGGATATTCAGATGTAAATGGGGTGCAAGGGAAAAGATATCGAGTTAGCAAGAAAAACCCCGCCTAAGCGGGGAAGAAAAAATTAACGGTACCACTACAATGCAATATTACCGCTTTAGTTCTATGTCAGCCGATGTACCTCTTACCGAGTTTCCGTTTTCGAACTGAATGACAATAGTCATATAAATGGTGTCTCCAATACTGCTAACTGCATTAGTCCCAAACTTAATCGAACTGCCATCATCAGTTACTGGTGAATTAATTTCAGTCTTACCACCAATAGAATAATGCATTGATTTCTTTCTATAACCACTTCTTTTTAGGTATTCATGAGTGCTTATTGACCTAGGCTGGCCATAACCAAGGTGTGCATAGTCTATCTCCATATTGTATCCATATCCGGAACGATCCCCTATCTGGTTGCCGTTAAATATCCGTATTTTGGATGACTCCAGTATTTTTTCTACTGTGACTTTATTCGATTGAGCTTCAATCCCCGTATTCGGCGTACCACTTAGTGCGCGAGGGGTGACGTTAAAAGAAATTGTGCACCCTACATCGACGTCTTTTATGGTATACGTTTTGGTCGTCGTCAGATTTTGAATATAGCACTTTGGATAATTAAGGTTCTGAACATTGATTAATAAAAATGAAAACTAAAGTATGAGCCATAAAAAACGGGAGCTGGCTAAACCGACTCCCGTTTCAAAATAGGCTGGATTACACTTAATAGGTTAGCTAATTAGCAGTAACCATATCCCATCAGACGTTGATAACGACGATTTTTCAATGCTTCTTCATCCAGAGTTTCTAACTCATTCAAGTCTTGCGTGATTTGTGCTTTCAGAGATTCCGCAATTTCATCGTAATTACGATGAGCGCCGCCCAGAGGTTCAGGGATCACGCTATCAATCAGCTTCAGCTCTTTCAAGCGAGGCGCCGTAATACCCATCGCGTCAGCCGCTAATGGTGCTTTATCAGCACTTTTCCACAGAATAGATGCACAACCTTCTGGTGAGATAACGGAATAAGTGCTGTATTGCAGCATATTCACTTTATCACCCACACCAATCGCTAACGCACCACCTGAACCGCCTTCACCGATCACGGTACAGATCACCGGAACGGATAAGCGAGACATTTCACGTAAGTTACGCGCAATCGCTTCGGATTGACCGCGCTCTTCTGCACCAACACCCGGATATGCACCCGGTGTATCGATAAACGTAATAATTGGCAGGTTAAAACGCTCAGCCATTTCCATCAGACGCAGTGCTTTACGGTAGCCTTCTGGTGCTGGCATACCAAAGTTACGGCGAATTTTCTCTTTCGTTTCACGACCTTTTTGATGACCAATAACCATCACAGGGCGCCCATCTAAACGAGCTAAACCACCAATAATCGCTTTGTCATCGGCATACGCACGATCACCCGCTAATTCTTGGTAATCTGTAAAAATGCGAGAAATGTAATCCAAAGAGTATGGACGACGAGGGTGACGAGCGAGTTTAGCAATTTGCCAAGCCCCCAGATCAGAGAAAATCTTACGTGTCAGTTCAACACTTTTTTCACGTAAACGAGCAACCTCTTCATCCAGGTTGACTTCTAAGTTGTTATCTTGACGGCTAACTGCAGTTAGGGAATCGATTTTCGCCTCTAATTCAGCAATCGGCTGTTCAAAATCAAGAAAGTCCAGACTCATAATATTCCTATTTTAGTCAAATTCTAATTCTACCTGCTCACTACCCAGCAGAGTTCGAAGGTCGTTCAGAAGGGGATCCACGGGTGTTACACGCCAAACAACGCCAAACTTAAGCTTAGCTCTGGCATCATCCTTCTGATAATACAAGTGAACCGGTATCGTGCCTGAACGGTGAGGTTCAAGCGCATTACGAAGCCGATTCAGTAATTGATCGTTAATCTGTTTATCGGACAGTGAAATTGCAAGGCCGCGCACATACTTTTCCCTTGCTTCTCCGATATCCATCAATTCGCGCACTGTCATTTTATTACCACCATTGAAATCATCAAAGCTGACCTGACCGGTGGCAATTAAAATATTGTCTTTTTCCAACATATGTTGGTATTTATCCAGCGCATCTGAAAATAACATAATATCCAGACGACCGGAACGATCATCGAGTGTGCAAATCCCAATTCGGTTTCCACGTTTGGTTGTGATCACTTTGGCAGAGAGCACTAAACCTACCACAGTTGTCACTTGACCACGAGGGGTTGGGTTCACATCTTTCAATCTCAAACCATTTGTATAACGCTCTATCTCACTTAAGTATCGCGTTATTGGGTGACCTGTCAAATAGAGCCCCAAAGTTTCGCGCTCACCTTCTAGCACAACTTGCTCAGGCCACTTCGGCACACTCGCATAAGAACTTTCAACCTGCTCAGGGGCTTCTGCAAGCACCCCAAACATATCCCCTTGCCCGATAGCTTCTGCTTTCGCATGCTGATCTGCCGCTTTTAATGCGTCTTCAAGGGATGACATCAACGCCGCTCGGTGAGGACCTAAATGATCGAATGCCCCTGCCATGATCAGCTTTTCCATCACTCGGCGGTTAATCTTTTTAATATCCACTCGAGCACAAAGATCGAAAATTTCTTTAAAGATCCCGCCTTGTTGGCGAGCTTCAATAATCGCTTCGATTGGGCCTTCTCCAACGCCTTTAATTGCGCCGATGCCGTAAACTATCTCACCTTCATCATTCACATGGAAGTGATATAACCCACTATTGATATCTGGTGGCAATACTTTCAAGTCCATACGCCAACATTCATCAACCAGTCCGACTACTTTTTCCGTGTTATCCATATCCGCAGTCATTACTGCAGCCATAAATTCAGCCGGATAGTGGGCTTTTAGCCATAATGTTTGGTACGAAACCAGCGCATAGGCAGCGGAGTGTGATTTGTTAAATCCATAACCGGCGAATTTTTCCACCAAGTCAAAGATTTTCATCGACAACTCACCATCTACCCCGTTTTTGATGGAACCTTCCTCAAAAACGGAGCGCTGTTTTGCCATTTCTTCAGGTTTCTTTTTACCCATCGCACGACGCAACATATCCGCGCCACCGAGGGTATAACCGGCTAAAACCTGAGCAATCTGCATAACCTGTTCTTGGTATAGGATAATACCATAAGTTGGCTCTAGAACAGGTTTTAATGATTCGTGCTGCCAATTTACATCAGGATATGAGATCTCTTCACGACCATGTTTACGGTCGATAAAGTTATCTACCATCCCCGATTGCAGCGGACCTGGGCGGAATAACGCCACCAGAGCGATCATATCTTCAAAACAGTCCGGTTGCAGGCGTTTAATCAGATCCTTCATTCCTCGGGATTCTAATTGGAATACCGCCGTGGTTTCTGAACGCTGCAACATGTCGAAGCTTTTCTTATCCTGTAAAGGAATAGCTGCAATATCAATCGGCTCTAAATTTTTCTTGGCTCGACGGGCATTGATCATCTCCAATGCCCAGTTAATAATGGTCAGCGTACGCAGACCTAGGAAGTCGAATTTTACCAAGCCAGCATATTCGACATCGTTTTTATCGAATTGTGTAACGGGGTTATTGCCTTCAGCATCGCAATAGAGCGGTGCAAAATCCGTAATTTTAGTTGGTGCAATAACTACCCCACCGGCGTGCTTACCGGCGTTACGCGTTACCCCTTCAAGCTTACGCGCCATATCGATTAGCGCTTTAACCTCTTCATCTGCTTCATAAATTTCAGGCAGCTGCGGTTCTGCTTCAAAGGCTTTTTCAAGGGTCATTCCCGGATCAGGGGGAACGAGTTTAGAAATTCGGTCAACGAAACCATAAGGGTGCCCCAGCACCCGTCCCACGTCACGAATAACAGCTTTTGCTGCCATCGTACCAAAGGTAATAATCTGGGATACCGCGTCTCGCCCATACATTTGAGCAACGTGATCAATAACTTGGTCACGTTTTTCCATACAGAAGTCAACGTCAAAGTCTGGCATTGATACCCGCTCAGGGTTCAAGAAACGCTCAAACAGCAGGTCAAGTTCAAGTGGGTCTAAGTCAGTGATTTTTAGTGCATAAGCCACTAAAGAGCCCGCACCTGAGCCTCGCCCTGGACCAACAGGAACACCGTTATCTTTCGACCACTGAATAAACTCCATTACGATCAAGAAGTAGCCAGGGAATCCCATTTGGTTGATAACGTTGAGTTCGATTTCTAAACGTTCATCATATTCAGGGCGTCTTTCTGCTCGGACTTTTTCATCTGGGAATAAGAATTTAAGGCGCTCTTCCAGACCTTCTTTTGAACGCATAACCAGAAAGTCTTCCGTTTCCATATCCCCTGTCGGGAATTTCGGTAGGAAATATTCACCAAGACGAATAGTGACGTTACAGCGCTTAGCAATCTCTACACTATTTTCTAATGCTTCAGGGATGTCGGCAAACAGCTCGCACATCTCTTCTTCAGTACGTAAGTATTGCTGAGGACTATAATTTTTTGGACGCTTCGGATCGGCTAACGTGAATCCATCATGAATAGCGACACGAATTTCATGGGCATCAAAATCGCTGCTTTCAATGAAACAGACATCGTTGGTAGCCACTACAGGCAGACCACGCTGAGTTGCTAATTCGACAGCAGCATGTAGGTAGCTCTCTTCATCAGGTCGCCCAGTACGAATAAGCTCAAGATAGTAAGCATCAGGAAAGTGGGTTTGGTAGAACGCTAAACTTTCATCCACTAGTGCTTGGTTACCGCGGAGTAAAAACTGCCCCACATCCCCTTTTCGACCGCCTGATAGCAGGAGCAAACCCTCTTTATGTTTGACGAGCCAGTCACGATGAATCGTGGGACCAATTGCGCCATAACCTTTTTGGTAAGCTTCGGAGATGAGTAAGGTGAGGTTTTGATAGCCTTCGTTGTTGCGAGCCAGAACCGTTAAGTGAGCAACCTCATCACCAAGTTGCTCACTTTCCATATAAAAATCAGCCCCAATGATCGGCTTGATACCTGCACCATGAGCCGCACCATAAAACTTCACTAACCCACAAAGGTTAGTAAAATCCGTGATGGCAAATGCAGGCATGCCCATGGCGGCGACTTTTTTCACTAATGGAGCGGTTTTCGCCAGCCCATCAATCATGGAGTAGTCACTGTGAACACGTAGATGAATAAAACGAGGAGAAGCCATTAACTTTATACCTATTTTTCTTATGCCGACTATTTAATGTCTAACGCACGTCTTACAGGCGCGAAGCTTTTACGGTGAAATTCGGTAGCGCCAAACTCAGCTAATTTTTCTAAATGATACGCTGTAGGGTAGCCTTTGTGTTTCGCAAAACCATATTCAGGGAAAGCTTTATCAAGCTCGACCATTTCTCTATCTCGAATCACTTTAGCCAGAATTGATGCAGCGCTGATCTCTTGGACTAAACTATCACCTTTGACAACAGCCTGTGATGGCATGGTCAATTTAGGGCAGCGGTTGCCATCCACTAAGACGAATTCTGGTTGAATTGAAAGGCCTTCTACCGCTCTTTGCATTGCCAACATAGTCGCATGCAATATGTTGAGTTGGTCAATTTCCTCAGGTTCTGCACGGCCAATGCACCAACACAGTGCTTTTTCTTTGATCTCATCGAACAACTTTTCACGCTTTTTTTCGCTAAGTTTTTTCGAGTCAGCAAGTCCTGCTATTGGGTTATTAGGATCTAAAATAACCGCTGCAGTCACTACAGCGCCCACTAAAGGTCCACGCCCCACTTCATCAACGCCAGCAATTAAGTTGGCTTTCGGGTATATAAATTCCATTATTTTCTAACCAAATCTAATACAGCATCAGCGGCTTGTTGGTCTGCATCACAACGAATCAGTTGATGCAATTGTAAGAAAGTTTCCTTCAGCGCGTCTACTTGCTCTCCGCCTTCCAACAATGGAAGTAACTGGTCTGCAAGCTGCTGTGGCTGGCACTCTTCTTGGAGTAATTCTTTCACGATTTCTTTCCCTGCCAATAAATTTGGCAAAGAAACATAAGGCGTTTTGACTAAGCGCTTGGCAAGCCAGAATGTGAAAGGCTTCATGCGATAACCCACTACCATTGGGCATTTGGTTAGCATACATTCTAAGGCCGCGGTGCCAGAAGCAAGTAATGTCGCATCTGCTGCGGTCATTGCATCGCGAGCCTGTCCGTCCAAAATATGGACATTCAACTCTGGAGCAACCTGTTGTTTTATTTCATCGAATTGCTGGCGGCGTTTCTGATTTACCAGAGGCACGACAATATGTAGATCGGCAAAGTGGCTACTTAATAGTGTAGCGGTTTTTAAGAAATCAGCGCTAAGCATTTCGACTTCAGAATGGCGACTTCCCGGTAACAATGCTAAACATTTTGCAGTTACGGGGATATTTAAACGTTCACGCGCAGCCTGTTTATCAGGGTTTAAGGGGATTGAATCCGCCATGGTGTGCCCAATAAAACGGCAAGGGACATCAAAACGGTCATAAAATGCTTTCTCAAATGGGAGAAATGCTAAGACTAAATTTGTGGAACGACCAATTTTGAATACGCGCTTTTGGCGCCATGCCCAAACAGATGGGCTGACATAATGAATGGTTTTAATGCCTTTGGATTTTAAGCGACCTTCAAGGGTGATATTGAAATCAGGCGCATCAATGCCAACAAACACATCAGGTTGTAACTCAGTAAAACGCTGAGTTAAATCTTTACGGATGGATAATAAACGAGGTAAACGACCAAGGACTTCAACAATCCCCATGACGGCGAGCTCTTCCATTTCATACCAAGCTTCACAACCTTCTGCTTGCATGAGAGGACCTGCAACACCGACAAAACGGGCATTGGGGACTTGTTGTTTTAAGGCGCGGATAAGTCCTGCGCCTAAGATATCACCAGAGGTTTCTCCGGCAACAAGGCCAATAGTAAGTGGGCGGTTGCTATTCACCAAAATTCGCTCCTTATTAAAGGCCTTTTCTTGTATTCATCTGCAGCAGCAAAAATTAACGAATAATTCCGCGCTTAGATTGTGCTGAGTCTTCTAAGAAATCACTAAATACTTTGACGTGTTCGTCAGTTTTTGCCATTTCAGCAATTTCTTCACGTGCTTCTTCCAAAGACTTCCCTGAGCGGTATAACGTTTTGTAGGCGTTACGAATAGCGTGCAGAGATTCTTTTTCAAAACCACGGCGTTTTAAACCTTCAAGGTTTAAACCAAATGGAGTTGCATGGTTGCCCTGTGCAATAACGTATGGAGGTACGTCTTGTGCAACACCAGAGCATCCACCGACCATTACGTGCGCACCAATCTGACAGAATTGATGCACCGCAGTCATGCCACCAATAATAGCGAAATCACCAAGAGTGACGTGACCACCTAACGTTCCGTTATTCGCGATAATACAGCGGTTACCAATGATGCAGTCATGCGCAATATGGACGTTAACCATCAGTAAGTTATCATTACCAATTTTAGTTAGGTCACCGCCTTGTGTGGTTCCACGGTGGATAGTCACACTTTCACGGATGCGGTTACGGTCGCCAATCTCAACGCGAGTTGGCTCACCTTGGTATTTCAGGTCTTGGTTAATTTCACCAATCGAAGCAAATTGAAAAATAACGTTGTCACGACCAATTTTCGTGTGTCCGTTTACAACAACGTGAGATTTCAGCTCAGTACCTTCACCAATTTCAACATTAGCGCCGATATAGCAAAAAGGACCAATGCGTACATTGGCACCAATAACAGCTCCATCTTCTACAATAGATGAGGGATGAACATAGGCAGTTTTGTCAATCATATCAGACCTCACGACGACGGGCGCACATCATTTCTGCTTCGCAGGCCACTTCTCCATCAACTTTTGCTACACCTTTAAAACGTGCAACACCGCGACGTTCTTTGATAAATTCAACTTCCAGGATCATTTGATCTCCTGGCAGAACTGGACGTTTAAAGCGTGCGTTATCAATCGCTGCAAAATAATACAGCTCGCCAGGTTCAAGTTTGCCTACGCTTTTAAATGCAAGGATACCCGTAGCCTGAGCCATTGCTTCTAAAATTAAAACACCTGGGAAAATTGGTTTGCTCGGGAAATGTCCCTGAAAGAATGGCTCGTTAAAAGAGACGTTCTTTACCGCGCGCAAAGATTTACCTTCTTCAAAATCCAATACACGGTCAACCAAAAGGAATGGGTAACGGTGCGGAAGTAGTTCTAAGATTTCTTCTATATTCAGAGTATGATTATCACTCATCGAAATACTCTTCCTGTCTATTAATACTATTTAATTAATGAATCGGCCCGCTTTAACTCAATAGCGAGTTAACAGGCAGGCCGGAAAAAATGTAACTCAAGAAACTATTTTAGCTTGAATTACCAAATAATTACTGATTTTTTTGATTTTGGCTATCTAATTCACGTTCAAGTGTTTTTAGACGCTTATTCATCTCATTGATGCTTAAGACTAAAGCTGCGGTTTTACGCCATGCTTTATTCGGCTGTAAAGGAATACCGGAAGAGTAAACTCCTGGCTCAGTAATTGGTCGCATGACCATTCCCATACCTGTTACGGTAACCTTGTCACAGATTTCCATATGACCATTGATAACACTGGCTCCGCCAATCATACAATAGCGACCGATTTTTAAACTACCAGCCATAATGACGCCACCCGCAACTGCGGTATTATCGCCTATTGTTACATTGTGCGCAATTTGGCATTGGTTATCGATGATAACGCCATTGCCAATGACTGTGTTATCTAATGCGCCACGGTCAATTGTTGTACACGCACCGATCTCAACACGAGATCCGATGATCACGGTACCTAATTGTGGGATCTTGATCCAATTACCACGATCATTGGCATAACCAAAGCCATCAGAACCGATCACTGTGCCTGACTGGATTAAGCAACTTTCCCCAATCTCAACATGATGGTAAACACTGACATTCGCCCATAAACGGGTGCCTGCACCAATGCGGGTATTTTTACCAATAAAACAACCTGCACCAATCACAACGTTATCGCCTAGCACAACGCCACTTTCGATAACGGCATTCGCGCCAATTGCGACATTCTGACCAAGCTGGGCATCATCAGCAATGACCGCTGACGCATGGATATTCTCAGCAGGGGCTGGAGTGGTATCCATAATTTGCGCCATGTGCGCATAAGCAAGGTAAGGATTATCTACAACCAGTGCAGCAACCTTACAAGCACTCAGATCTTTTTCAGTTAATACCACAGCAGCAGCTTGGCAATCTGCCAACTTATCGCTGTAACGGCTATCAGATAAAAAAGTAATCTGCTGATTATTCGCTGAATACATCGGTGCAATACCGGTGATGACGATATCGCCATCACCGTGTAACTGTGCATTCAACTGCTGAGCAAGGTCAGCTAATCGAATTGAAGACATCTATTATTTAACCTGTTTTTGAACCTGACTGGTGATATCGATACCATCTTTTGCATACGCAACTGCGTTTGCATCGATAACAACATCATAGCCTTCTTTCGCTGCAACAGATTTAATAGAATCTTGGATACGGCTCAGGATTTTATTACGCTCTTCAGCTTGACGACGACGATTGTCTTCTTCAAATTTCTGAGCTTTCTCAGCGAACTGGTCACGTTTAGTGATTAATTCTTTTTCCTGCTTTTCACGATCGCTAGTGCTCATAGTCGCGCCGTCACGACGCAGTTTTTCTACGCGTGATTGCAGATCTTTTTCCAGATTCTGCAGTTCAGTAGCACGGCTTTTGAATTCACTCTCAAGCTGTTTAGCAACGGCTTCACGAGCAGGCATGTTCTGGAAAACTTCGCCAACATTAACGATAGCGATTTTTTCAGCATACGCACCCGCAGACATTGCTAAAGCAATACTTACACCCGCTGCACACAACAATTTTTTCACACTAAACTCCTTAACCCATTCTTATGGCTGGAAATTTTGGTAGCCCTCATTATTTTATGAGGGCTGATTTCGATAGAGACTGAATTATTACCAAGTTCTACCAATATTAAATTGGAACTGTTCTGATTTGTCGCCTTCGTAATCCTTGATAGGTTGCGCATAGGAGAAGACCAGAGGCCCAAGTGGCGAAATCCACTGTAAAGCAATACCCGTAGAAACACGGACGTTAGTTGCTGTACCGTAGTCAGGCATACCTGCACGCCATGCTGGGTTAATACTGTTCCAGTTGGTATCCCATACGGTTCCCGCATCTACAAACAGAGATGTACGGATCGTATTCGCATATTTTTCGTCGATAAATGGCGTTGGTGTAATCAGCTCAAATGAACCTGCATACATCGCGTTGCCACCAACCGCATCGCTGGATGGGCTACCTGGCTCAGGACCATCTTTGCCATCTACATTCTTCAGATATACAGCTTTCGGACCGATGTTATTTGAACGGAAACCACGGATAGTGCTAGAACCCCCTGCATAGAAGTTCTCATAGAATGGCATTTGTTTGCTACCAATACCATCACCATAACCCGCCTGCGCGCGACCTAACACAACCCATGTTTCATCATCATTCAATGGGAGATATTGGGCAGTATCAAAACGCAGTTTGTAGTATTCGTTATCAGAACCTGGGACAGTAATTTTGCCTGAAACACTGGTTTTGTTACCCGATGTTGGGAAGAAACCACGGTTTAAGGAGTTATATGTCCAACCTAAGTTTAGCGTAAAGTCATCAGCTCTGAAGCTTTCTTTGTTACGACCATCTTTAGTCACCGGTGGGTTTTCACCCATAGATTGTAGATAGTCCCACATTGCAGCTTGCGCACGCATGTCAGACAGGTCGTTATGAACATAACCCGCACCAATACGGAAGGAGTTATTTTCATTGAATGGGAAGCTTAATGTGCTATCTAAACCATACGTTTTGTTGTTATAGCCAGATAAGTCCGCATCTTTCGCACTAAAGTCGTTATAGAAAATACGTCCACCCAGACTCACACCGTTTACAGTGAAGTAAGGGTCTGTCATTGAAAACTCTACGTTTGTTGAGTAGTCATTTCGGCTCGCGTTAATACCAACCGCATTACCTGTACCCAACCAGTTATCCTGAGTTACACCAACTTGGAAGCTAACGCCACTTTCAGTACCGAAACCAACACCAAAGTTCATTGAACCAGTGTTACGTTCTTTAACCTTATAGATAACATCAACTTGGTCTGGGCTACCCGGAATGCGCTGAGTTTCAACATCAACAGTTTCGAAGAAACCAGTACGGTTCAGACGCTCTTTACCTAATTCAACTAAATCGTTACCTAACCAAGCACCTTCCATTTGGCGCATTTCACGGCGTAAAACGGAATCTTTACTGGTATCATTGCCTTGGAAACGAATTTGGCGAACATAGAAACGGTTACCTGCATCAACGTTAACATGCAGCTTAACTGTCTTATCAGCGTCATTAATTTCAGGCTGAGTCATTACGCGCGGATAAGCGTAACCATAACGACCAAACAGGTCTTTAATTTGGTTTTCCATCTGAGTCACTTGCGCACCATTGTATAACTCACCTGGTGTAATAGTGATCAGCTCTTGGATATCCGCTAAATGCTCTGCCGTATTACCATTAACGTCAACGCCAGAAATCTTATATTGATCTCCTTCAGTGACATTAATCGTAATGTAGATATCTTTCTTGTCCGGTGTCAGACTCACTTGCGTTGAGTCGATATTGAAACGTGCATAACCACGATCAAGGTAGAAACTGCGCAGGGTTTCTAAGTCACCCGCCAATTTTTGTTTTTGATATTTTTGGTCAGCCGCCAGGTTCCACCATGGCACATCGTCACGTAATTGGAGCTTATTCACCAATTCCGCTGTTGAGTAGTTTTTATTACCCACAATGTTGATCTGCTGGATTTTTGCAGACACGCCTTCAGAGAACACAAATTTTAAATCCACGCGGTTACGTGGTAATGGAGTGACCACCGCTTTTACTGTCGCGTTGTATTTACCAACACTGTAATAAAAGTCCTCTAAACCTTTTTCAATATTCGCAATTTTAGTGCGGTCTAATGCTTCACCCACACGGACATTGGATGCTTCCAAGTTCTGCTTTAGCATGTCATCTTTTACAGATTTGTTACCTGTAAAAGTGATACTCGCGATGGTTGGTCGTTCTTTAACTTGAACGATCAGCGTATTTCCATCACGCAGGACCCTAACATCTTCGAAGTTACCTGTAGAGAATAGCGAACGAATCGAACGACTGATATCTTCGTTATCGATTGAATCCCCGACCCTGACAGGCATGTTCAATAATGCTGCACCAACGGCGACGCGTTGTAGACCTTCGAAACGAATGTCTTTAACTACGAATCCGTCTGAACCGTATGCAGTGGCGCTACCTAAAAGCAGCGACGCTATGAGCAACTTTTTCATCGCCATCGTTGTTATGCGTATTCCTTACTGGTCCCAAGCTTACAAAATTAGAAGCGAGAGAAATCATTAAAAAGTGCAAGTCCCATTAACAGAATCAATGCCATTGCACCAATTCGAAAACTAAAGTCTTGTACTCGCTCAGACACTGGACTCCCTTTAATTTTTTCAATTAATAAGAAGAGTAAGTGCCCCCCATCTAACACAGGCAATGGAAATAGATTGATGATGCCTAAGTTCACGCTAATCAGCGCAATAAACATCAGATAATATACCAAGCCTGACTCCGCCGAAACCCCCGCACCTTTTGCGATAGATACCGGCCCGCTCAAGTTATTGAGTTTGACATCCCCAACAACCAGTTTACCCATCATATTGACTGTCAGTTTCATCAACTGCCAAGTCTTGTCGCTAGCTTGAAACAGTGCAGATACAGGGTTGTATTGCTGCACCATTTTATATTCATCAGCTAACGGTAATACAGTTAGTTCGACACCTGCAACGCCAAAACGCTCACCTTTTTTACCTTCCTGAACATCAGGAACCAAGGTTAAATCAATCAATGTCGAATCACGTTGCACGGCTAATTTTAATGGTGTCCCCGGATTATTTCGGATTATTCTCGTCACTGGATTCCAAGTATCCAGTAGCTCTCCGTTGACACTAATAATTCTATCTCCCGGTTTTAAACCGGCACGCTCGCCCGCTAAGCCTTCCGTCACTTTATGGATGACAGGGTCAACCTTCGCAGACACTGGCATAATCCCTATTGATAAAATAGGATCCTGCTTTTCAGGGTCAAACTGCCATGCGCTTAAATCCACTGTTTTAGAAACCGGTTCATTATATCCTTGAGGTAAAACTTGTGCAGTAAATTCCCTATCACCAATTTTACTCACTAGCGCTAAACGAACTGAATTCCAATCAGGTGTTTCGATACCGTCTATCGATTTTAGTTCCATCTGAGGCTCAAAATTTGCCTCAGCAGCAATAGAATTTGGCTTAATGCTATCAATGACTGGGCGAACAGATGGAATCCCAATCATAAAGACAATCCAGTAGACAACAATAGCAAGCAAAAAGTTCGCAAGAGGCCCCGCGCTAATAATGGCGGCACGTTGTCCAACAGTCTTATTATTGAAAGCTAAATGACGGCGTTCTGGGCTTACTTCACCAACACGCTCATCGAGCATTTTGACGTAGCCACCAAGCGGGATCAGCGCTAAAACAAACTCTGTCCCATGTTTATCGACTTTACGCCATAGCGTTTTACCAAACCCTATAGAGAACTTTTCAACGTAAACACCGCAACGGCGCGCGACCCAATAATGCCCAAATTCGTGCACCGTAATCAGCACACCAATCGCAATAATAAACGCCGCTAAGCTCCAAATAAATCCCATTAATCTTCCTAAAGACCAAAACCGTTAAAAACTAACAAATTCAGCCCTGCAAATACAGGGATTGCCGCAGTTAGGCTATCAATTCTATCGAGTATTCCACCGTGACCTGGAATTAAATGACTACTGTCTTTAATACCGGATTGGCGCTTAAACATACTCTCCGTTAAGTCACCAAACACAGATACTACAACAACAATAATTGAAGTCACTAGTAAATAATCTGGCATTGCTGGGATTGGCGCATATAAGCTAAATAACCATGAGATAATTCCAGCGGTAATTAAACCACCGATTAACCCTTCCCATGTTTTACCTGGAGAAACTTTTGGTGCCATTTTATTGCGACCAATAGTACGTCCAAACGCATAAGCACCGGAGTCTGCACCCCATACCAATAACATAACGTAGAGCAGCCACCATGCCCCTACAGAGGTATCTGCTTGGTAACCAATGGTTCTTAATACCATCATGCCGCTATAGAAAGGCACGATAGTTAATACACCAAACAGTAAGCGAATGATGACCGATTTACCCCATGAGGCAGAGGCTGGGTATGTCACAACCAATAAAATGGCGGCAATCCACCAGATTAAACCCGCCCATAGGCTATATAAAATAAACGGAGAACTTGAAAGAGCGGTCATGTCTGGTAAAGAAAATTGAATTGCGAGTAATACCGCCGCAAATACAACCGCTAAACCGATGCGTTTAGTTTGTGAATGCCATCCAGCAAATTGAGCCCATTCCCATGCGCCCAACGCACAGACAGCTATCACTACTAAACCGAAATTTGCTGGGGACAGTAAAAAAAGTGCAGCAATAACAATTGGAATTAAAATCACCGCAGTGAGTAAACGATACTTCAGCACATCCATCCCCTTTTATTTGACGAGTTCGTCATCTGATTCTGCTCCACCATAGCGCCGTTCTCGCTTGCTAAAAGCATCGACTGCATCCTGAAACACCATTTCATCAAAATCTGGCCATAAAACGTTGGTGAAATAAAATTCCGCATAAGCAACCTGCCATAACAAGAAATTACTAATGCGATGTTCTCCACCTGTACGGATCACCAAATCAACACACTCTTGGTCATGCATACAAACATGGTCGCTAATCGTACTTTCAGTTACGTCATCAATAGATAACTCACCACGACTCACTTTTTCATAAACTTGTTTAACGCTATTTACAATATCCCAGCGTCCACCGTAGTTAGCGGCAATATTCAGCTGTAAACCGGTATTACCTGCTGTTAATGCTTCCGCTTTATCAATTCTTTTTCTTAAGGTTTCACTAAAGCGACTAACATCACCAATAATTTTCAGTTTTACGTTATTTTTATGCAGGTTTTTGACTTCATTATCTAATGCAAAAACAAACAGATCCATCAACGAACTGACTTCTTTTTCTGGTCTTTTCCAATTTTCACTGCTGAATGCGTAAAGTGTCAGGGAACGAATATTATTCTTTACTGCAAAACGCACAGAACTACGTACAGATTCAACACCTGCTCGATGACCAGTAATTCTGAATTTTCCTCTCTGTTTTGCCCATCGCCCATTACCATCCATAATGATGGCAACATGCTTAGGCATCATAGAATCAGAGAGATTTTCACCACTAGAGTTCATTAAATGTTAATCCTTGTCTGTACTACTTGGGAAATCCGGCTCAATCATAACTCTTATGATTATAATTGCTGATAAGACACATCCTTAATATGCTTATTGTTGATAAGCTTTCTATTCTCAACACGCCACATATTAAAGATATATTATAGTTATCAGCAACTAAATAAATCACATATCAAGATTAAAATTCTTGAGCAATTAGCTGAGCTGCTTCACGACGAGCACAAGCATCGATTTCTAAGACCTCATCAATAGACGTGGGTTCCGAAAAATCTAATTTATCCATAATCTTGTGATTGATTTTTGCAATATCCGTAAAGCGAATTTTCTCTTCTAAGAATGCACCGACAGTGATTTCATTCGCACCATTTAATACAGTCGTCGCCGCTTGCCCTTGGTGACATGCATCGATAGCCAGTTTCAGGCAAGGATAACGTTGGTAATCAGGCTCCACAAAAGTCAGCGAAGATAACGTAGTGAAATCCAATGGCTTAGCACCCGACATAATACGCTGAGGATAGGCCATGCTGTACGAAATTGGTGTACGCATGTCCGGTGTTCCTAACTGGGCGATAACACTCCCATCACGGTAACGAACCATAGAGTGGATCACAGATTGAGGGTGAATAATCACTTCCATCTGCTTTTCGTTCGCATTAAAGAAATAGCAGGCCTCGATATATTCTAGACCTTTATTCATCATAGTCGCGGAATCTACTGAGATTTTGCGACCCATTGACCAGTTAGGATGATTACATGCCTCATCAGGTGTCACTTGGTCAAAATAAGATAAAGGTGTATCTCTAAATGGTCCGCCAGACCCTGTTAATACGATGCTGGAAATCCCTGAGGCCATCAGGTCGGCAAAGCCTAAATTCAATTGAATCTCTTCAGGTAAGCTTTGGAAAATCGCATTATGCTCGCTATCGATCGGGAAAACTGTCGCTTGGTGCTCTCGAATCGCATTAAAGAATAAACGGCCACTGGTGATCAAAGACTCTTTATTCGCTAATAATATTCTTTTCCCTTTGCGGATTGCTGACAACGTTGGGAGTAGCCCCGCCACGCCAGTAATAGCAGACATCACTTGATCCGCATCATCTAATCCAGCAAGTTCAATAGCGGATTCTGTACCAGATAAAACTTCTGTTTTGCAGTTATTTTCCGTCAAAATAGTACGTAATGCTTTCGCTGCGCTTTCGTCAGCCATTGAGACATATTTAGGATTAAATTCAAGGCACTGACTTGCCATCTCAGTCACGTTTTTACCTGCGACTAATGCAAGAATTTGGAATTTATCAGGATTTTGACGAACAACAGAAAGTGTACTTGTACCGATTGAACCTGTAGAACCCAGGATAGTAAGACGTTTCATAGTGATCAGATACTCTGTATTAATTCAATACTGAGATTATATCAGCTTAGCGATAAGAAAGGATTGTTTAATAGAAATGATAAATAATAAAGCCATGCTAAAGCACACTTTTAAAAAATGTGTTCAGATGGCTTTATTATCAAGATGGATTAAAACTCCATCAGCTCCGCTTCTTTCTGAGCTAATGCTTCATCCACTTTTTTGATGAAGTTATCAGTCAGCTTTTGGATGTCATCCTGTGAACGGCGCTCGTCATCTTCACTGATTTCTTTGTCTTTCAGTAAAGCTTTAACTTTATCGTTCGCGTCACGGCGGACGTTACGAATTGCGATACGACCTTGCTCAGCATCACCACGAACCACTTTGATTAAGTCTTTACGACGCTCTTCCGTTAATGGAGGAAGTGGAACGCGGATAACAGTACCTGCTGAAGATGGGTTCAGACCTAAGTCAGACGCCATGATCGCTTTTTCAATTGCAGGTGACATGCTACGGTCAAAAACAGAAATTGCTAATGTACGTGAATCTTCAACAGTCACGTTAGCTAATTGACGCAGAGGCGTTGCTGAACCGTAATATTCAACAGAGATGCCGTCTAACAGGCTTGGAGAAGCGCGGCCAGTACGAACTTTGCTGATTTGACTTTTTAGTGCTTCAAGGCTCTTTTCCATACGGTCTTGAGCATCTTTTTGGATTTCGTTAATCACGTTATCAACCCTTAAGAACTTGTTATTAAAGGCCGCAAAGCAGCCTCGCTTAAATTGTCTGAATTTATGTTAGATAATACATTCAAACTCAGGTCATGTCTCTGAGTATTAATTGTGAGAAATCAGAGTTCCTTCGTTTTCACCCATCACAACACGGCGTAATGCACCTGGCTTATTCATGTTGAAAACACGAATTGGCAGGTTGTGATCGCGTGCTAGCGTAAATGCAGCTAAATCCATAACTTTCAATTCACGCTCAAGAACTTCTTGATAATTCAGGTTTTCATACAGAACGGCATCAGGATCTTTGGCAGGATCTGACGAGTAAACGCCATCAACTTTTGTGGCTTTCAGTACAACATCAGCTTCAATTTCAATACCGCGTAAGCAAGCTGCTGAGTCCGTTGTGAAGAATGGATTTCCTGTTCCCGCAGAGAAGATAACCACACGGCCGTGACGCAGTAAGCTGATAGCTTCAGCCCAGCTGTAGTTGTCACACACACCATTGAGTGGAATTGCAGACATCAGTCTTGCGTTTACGTATGCACGGTGCAGCGCATCACGCATTGCCAGACCATTCATCACGGTTGCCAGCATACCCATATGGTCACCAACAACGCGGTTCATGCCTGCTTGTGCCAGACCGGCACCACGGAACAAGTTACCACCACCAATAACCACACCGACCTGTATACCCAGTTCTATAAGTTCTTTGATTTCCTGAGCCATACGATCTAAAACGCTAGCATCGATACCAAAACCTTCTGCACCTTGTAGAGCCTCGCCACTTAGTTTAAGCAGAATACGCTGATAAACGGGTTTTGCATTGGTTGCCATGAGTTGTGTCCTAACAGGTCATTATTGGAGTCATACATATAGAATCTCGCTCTATATGCCGAAAAATGTATTTGATACAGAATGCTGCACAAAAATAGTTCAAGTTGCAGGAAGTTGAGTCGCTACACCAAAGGAGGCGAATGCATGCAGCTTGAAATATGCAGTGTATTAAAGAAAGGCCGCCAATCGGCGGCCCTTTTCGTTGATTACTTGCTCATTGCAGCAACTTCTGCTGCGAAGTCAGTTTCAACTTTCTCGATACCTTCACCAACTTCAAAGCGGATGAAGTTAGTTACGTTAGCACCTTTTTCTTTCAGTAAGTCACCAACAGATTTGCTTGGATCCATTACGAAAGGCTGGCCAGTCAGAGAGATTTCGCCAGTGAATTTGTTCATGCGACCGATAACCATTTTTTCAGCGATTTCGCGTGGTTTACCAGATTGCATAGCGATGTCTAACTGAATTTGGTGCTCGTGAGCAACAACGTCAGCTGGAACGTTTTCTGGAGTCACATATTCTGGCTTGCTTGCAGCAATGTGCATAGCGATGTGTTTCAGCAGTTCTTCATCTGCGCCTTCGCCAGCAACCAGAACACCGATACGAGCGCCGTGCAGGTAGCTACCTACTTGTGCGCCTTCCAGAATAGCAACGCGACGGATATTGATGTTTTCACCAATTTTCGCAACTAAAGCTGTACGAGCTTCTTCGAATTTTGCTTTCAGAGCGTCGATGTCAGCGTTTTTATCAGCAACAACAGAAGCTAAAACTTCTTTACCGAATGCTAAGAAACCAGCATCTTTAGCAACGAAGTCAGTTTCGCAGTTCAGTTCGATCAGCGCACCAGTTTTACCGTCGTTGAAAACTTCAGTCAGGATAACGCCTTCAGCAGCAACACGGCCTGCTTTTTTAGCTGCTTTCGCTTGACCTGATTTACGCATGTTGTCGATTGCTAATTCGATGTCGCCGTTAGCTTCAACTAATGCTTTTTTACATTCCATCATACCTGCGCCAGTACGTTCGCGCAGTTCTTTTACCAATGCAGCGGTAATTCCAGACATGTGATTTATTCCTCGATATGCCTCACGGGACTTTCCCACAAGGATAATTCTGATTCACAGAGACAAAAGGGGCCTAAGTAGGCCCCTTCTAACCAATATATAGCAATACCTGGTTAATAAGGGCTTTTGCCTTATTATTCAGCTTCTACTAAGCTTTCTTCTGCTTGAACAGCCAGATCTTGTGAACGACCTTCACGAACGGTGTTTGCAACAGCGCCCAGATACAGTTTGATTGCACGGATTGCATCGTCGTTACCAGGGATAACGAAGTCGATACCGTCTGGATCAGAGTTAGTATCAACGATAGCGAATACTGGGATACCCAGGTTGTTAGCTTCTTTGATAGCAATGTGTTCGTGGTCTGCATCGATAACGAACAGAGCGTCTGGTAAACCGCCCATATCTTTGATACCGCCTAAGCTGTTTTCTAACTTACCAAGTTCACGAGTACGCATCAGCGCTTCTTTCTTGGTCAGTTTGTCGAAAGTACCGTCTTGTGACTGAACTTCCAGATCTTTCAGACGTTTGATTGACTGACGAACAGTTTTCCAGTTAGTCAGCATCCCACCTAACCAACGGTGGTTTACGAAATATTGATCACAGCTTCCAGCAGCTTCTTGAACGGCTTCGCTTGCAGCACGTTTAGTACCAACAAACAGAATCTTGCCTTTACGAGAAGCAATTTTAGTCAACTCAGCCAGAGCTTCGTTGAACATTGGAACAGTCTTTTCCAAGTTGATGATATGAACTTTGTTACGAGCGCCGAAAATGAAAGGTTTCATTTTAGGGTTCCAGTAACGAGTCTGGTGACCAAAGTGAACGCCCGCTTGTAACATATCGCGCATGGAAACAGTTGCCATTTTATACCTCTGTATATAAGTAATTGGGGTTATGCCTCCACGAATCCCATGCTACCGACTCTATAGCTGCGTCTAAACGCATAAGAGCACCCCGGCGCACGTGCCGATTCGTGTGTGTTATTACACAATTGAGTTTTAATTTACGCACATCCAATCGATGCCTTTAAGATTCACTCACTAATCCAAATTAGATTAAAAAATGAGATAAAGAGAAAAATATGGATTGCCGGCGCGCTTTATACCATAAAATGCAGTTGTAATCCAATAATTGTTGTTTTTTTCGCTGATAAAAACTAAGTGTACTATTCAAATATCAATGAATTTTGCCCGTCACAAAAGAGCCTCCGTGCAAATATGGAGCAACAACAAAGCGATAGCGAAAAATGGTCAAGACAAAAAATTCACCATCAAAAATCGACTGGCATTTTTGACAATTTGTGCTCTAGAAAGCTCAATTTGAACAAACCACGCCTAAGGCTTGGCTTACCCTGTGCTCCATTATCTGTTTTTAATCGAATTGTGGGCATCTAAACATATCGCCTACTAGTTGGCAGAAAATGCGGTGACTGTTACCATACTCAGCATCAACGGTAAAAATGTCGCAACAATTGCCCATTTCCAAACCCTTTTTTTAACATGTCGCAAATTCCTTGCTGACATATATGGACTGAACTCATGGCTATTATTATCAAAACTGAAGAAGATATTCAGAAAATGCGTGTTGCTGGTCGCCTAGCAGCTGAAGTGTTAGAAATGATCGCACCGCATGTTGTGCCGGGAGTCAGTACAGGTGAATTGGATCGCCTTTGCCACAAACACATTGTTGAGCAACAACAAGCGATCCCAGCCTGCCTTGACTACCATGGTTTCCCTAAGTCTGTTTGTATTTCTGTGAATGATGTTATCTGCCACGGTATTCCAAGCGACGATAAAATTCTGAAAGATGGTGATGTGGTTAACATCGACGTCACTGTCATCAAAAATGGCTTCCACGGCGATACTTCTAAAATGTTCATCGTCGGTAAACCAACTATCCAAGGTGAGCGCCTGTGCCAAGTGACTCAAGAGAGTCTGTATCTGGCAATCCGCATGGTTAAACCAGGTATCCGTTTACGCACTATCGGTAAAGCCATTCAAGAGTTTGTTGAGAAACAAGACCTGTCAGTAGTTCGCGAATATTGCGGTCACGGCATCGGTGAAGGTTTCCACGAGGAGCCACAAGTGCTGCATTATGATGCAGATGACAGCGGCGTTGTGCTGCAAAAAGGCATGACCTTCACTATCGAACCAATGGTAAATACCGGTGATTTCCGTATTCGTACCATGAAAGACGGCTGGACAGTCAAAACTAAAGACCGTGGTTGGTCTGCACAGTACGAGCACACCTTAGCGGTGACTGACAACGGCTGTGAAATTTTAACTCTGCGTAAAGAAGAAGAGCCATTTATTTCTGCGGTTCTGATCAACGAATAATCGTATTTCAAGCTCCTCCTTGGGGGAGCTTAGTTTTTCTGTTCATCCCCCCTAAAAAAACGTAAGCTGATCATAATTTCTGTATGGCTCTCAACACGGACAGATGATGATGACGGCACCTTCAAACAGCTATTTATCTCCCACTCAATTCCAGCCTTCCGATCTTGAACTCTCAACGCTTCGGCAACACGTTGATCAATTTGATGCTTGGTTAGAATCTGCATTTCACCAAGGGCAAAATGTCGTGGATTTACTCCGCGCCCGCAGTGACTATCTTGATGCCTTACTCACCAAGCTTTGGCAGAGTTACCATTTTGACCAATGTTCAGAGATGTCGTTGATTGCCGTCGGAGGCTATGGTCGTCATGAGCTACACCCGCTATCAGACATTGACATTTTAATTCTCAGCCAGCAACCGCTTCCTGAAGAGATTGCCACTAAAGTCGGTCAGTTCATTACCTTACTGTGGGATTTGCGTTTTGATATCGGGCACAGTGTTCGCTCATTGGAAGAGTGCATTCAAGCAGGAAAACAAGACTTAACCACGGCGACCAATCTGATTGAGTCGCGCTTAATATGTGGTGACATCGCCCTATTCTTAAGCTTACAGAAAACTATTTTTAGTGATGACTTTTGGCCATCCGCGACCTTTTTTGCCGCGAAACTAACCGAACAACAAGAACGCCATCAGCGTTATCACAGCACTAGCTACAACTTAGAGCCAGATATTAAAAGCAGCCCCGGCGGATTACGGGATATTCATACCTTACTGTGGGTAGGCCGCCGTCATTTTGGTGCGACAACCGTCGATGAAATGGTTGGCTTTGGTTTCCTCACCGAAGAAGAACGCCAAGAGCTTAAAGAGTGTTTATCATTTTTATGGAAAATCCGCTTTGCCTTGCATTTAGTGGTCAAGCGCTATGACAACCGTCTACTGTTTGACCGTCAATTTAGTGTTGCACAATCATTAGGTTACACCGGCGAACGGAACCAACCTGTCGAGCGCATGATGAAAGATTTCTATCGCGTCACTCGCCGAGTCAGGGAATTAAATCAAATGCTGCTGCAACTGTTTGATGAAGCTATCTTGGCATTAAATCCTAATGAAAAACCGCGCCCTATTGATGAATATTTTCAACTGCGTGGCAACTTAATCGATGTGATTGACGAAATGCTGTTTATTAAGCAGCCAGACGCTATTTTGAAAATGTTTTATCAAATGGCTCGCAACCCCAATATTGAAGGGATCTACTCCACCACATTACGTCAATTACGCTTTGCACGGCGCGATCTGAAAGTCCCCTTATGCGAAATTCCTGAAGCTCGCCGCATGTTTGTCAAAATTTTGCGCCATCCAAGAGCTATCAAAGGGGCTTTTGTCCCGATGCACTTACACAGTGTTCTCAGCGCCTATACGCCATTTTGGAGCAATATTGTCGGGCAAATGCAGTTCGACCTGTTCCACGCCTATACCGTAGATGAACATACCATTCGCGTTCTGCAAAAAATCGACAGTTTCACTCAGGAAGAGAACCGCCGAGAGCACCCGCTATGTGTCAGTGTTTATCCTAAGATTTTACAGCCAGAGCTGTTACGCTTAGCGGCGATGTTTCATGATATTGCCAAAGGGCGCTCAGGGGATCACTCCGATCTCGGTGCTGAATTTGTCTATGAATTTGCTCTTCAACATGATTTTACAACCAAAGATGCCGAGCTTGTCGCATGGCTGGTGAAAAATCACTTATTGATGTCCGTGACCGCCCAGCGCCGAGATATTCAAGACCCGGATGTGATCAAACAGTTTGCCGGGGAAGTTAAATCGACAGCGCGCTTGAATTACCTGATGTGCCTAACCGTTGCCGATATTTGTGCCACCAACAGCACGTTATGGAATAGCTGGAAGCAAAGTTTGATCCGTGAGCTTTATCTTTCTACCGAACATCAACTCAACCAAGGCATGCAAAGCACGCCCGATCTTCGTGAACGCATTCGTCATCATCGTTACCAAGCGCTATCGCTACTTCGACAATCGCACATCGATGAAGAGCAGCTCAACACTCTGTGGTCACGCTGCCATGCGGATTATTTCTTGCGCCACACGCCGACTCAACTGGCTTGGCACGCCAATCACCTGCTCAAACATGATTTAACCCAGCCTTTGGTGTTAATCAGTACTCAACCGAAACATGGCGGAACAGAAATTTTTATCTGGTGCCACGACAAAGCGCATTTATTTGCAGCCGTTGCCAGTGAGCTGGATAGACGCAACCTCAGCATTCATAGCGCTCAAATTTTTACTAATAAAGATAATATGGCGATGGATACTTTCGTGGTACTCGAACCTAATGGCTCGCCACTTTCGAAAGATAGATATGAACACATTCGTAAGGCGCTGTTACTGGCAGTTCAACAACCTGAAATTCCATTACCAAAACCGCGAACTCTCCCTGCGAAGCTACGTCATTTCAGCGTACCAACCAAAGTGAATTTTCTACACTCCAATAATGACCGTCGTACCTATATGGAGTTATTCGCGCTTGACCAACCCGGATTGCTCGCCAAAGTGGGGCACATTTTCGCTCAAATGGAGATTTCTTTATATGGCGCCCGCATCACGACTATTGGCGAAAAAGTAGAAGACTTTTTTGTATTGGCAGATAGAGAACACAAAGCGTTAGATAAAAATATGCAACAAGAGTTATCAGAAAGGTTGACAGAAGCCCTTAAATCGAAGGATAAAATATAGTGCCAGTCTAATTTATGGCATGTTACCTGACTGAGAACCATTGAAGGAGAAACAGCATTAATGCAACAATTACAAACAATTATTGAGCAAGCATTCGAAGATCGCGCATCCATTACCCCGAATACTGTCACGCCAGCAGTCAAACAAGCCGTGATGGAAACCATCGCTTTATTAGATAGCGGTAAACTGCGTGTTGCAGAAAAAATTGCGGGTGTTTGGGTCACTCACCAGTGGCTGAAAAAAGCAGTTTTATTATCTTTCCGTATTCATGATAACCAAGTCATCGAAGGCGCTGAAAGCCGCTATTTTGATAAAGTTCCAATGAAATTTGCAGATTACGACAAAGCTCGCTTTGAACGTGAAGGCTTCCGTGTTGTTCCACCAGCAGCCGTACGCCAAGGGGCTTATATCGCCAAAAACAGTGTATTGATGCCATCTTACGTCAACATCGGTGCGTATGTTGATGAAGGAACAATGGTTGATACATGGGCAACAGTCGGTTCTTGTGCCCAAATTGGTAAAAACGTTCACCTTTCTGGTGGCGTCGGCATCGGTGGTGTTCTGGAGCCATTACAAGCAAACCCAACAATTATCGAAGATAACTGCTTTATCGGCGCACGTTCTGAAGTGGTTGAAGGCGTGATTGTTGAAGAAGGTTCCGTGATTTCTATGGGCGTTTATCTGGGTCAAAGCACCAAGATCTATGACCGTGAAACGGGTGAAATCTTCTATGGTCGCGTACCTGCGGGCTCCGTTGTTGTTTCTGGCAACTTACCGTCCAAAGATGGTAGCTACAGCCTGTACTGCGCCGTGATCGTGAAAAAAGTCGATGAAAAAACCCGCGGTAAAGTCGGTATCAATGAGTTATTAAGAAGTATTGATGAGTAAGTATAGATCAGTGACTTACTTGTAAGTTACCGAATCAATTACTAATCAAATTCTAAACTCTCTCACCTCCCCTTATAGTTTAAGGGTTGTAAGGTGTAAAACGCGAAGCTACCCCGAAGCGCATGTCCATCAGCGAATCGGGTAGCCGAGTGTCCCATTGAGTCATTGCTCCGCTGATCTATTGATTCACAATGGAAAATCCTGCACCTCAAGCATAAATCTCTCGTTAAGTCAGCAGAAGCCTCTGGGTTATAGATAGATAACGCAAATAATAAAGCAGATTCTATTACAAACAGAGGTTGGTCAAACTGGATTAATCGCGCATAATATGACCGAGAATTTACAGCCCTTGGTCAATTAGCTGCTATTATTAGATGGTTGTTTTGTAACTCATCATTTTATAAGCAATTAGGGCTCAGTAAATGGTTATAAAAAGAGACTGCCTTGTTTATAGCCCTTATTTATAACCCTAAAAGTCATCGACACAGTCCCTTACGATTAAGCGAGCTAACATGTACGATAATTTGAAAAGTTTAGGTATCAGCAATCCGCAAGATATCGACCGCTATTCCCTGCGCCAAGAAGCTAATAACGATATTTTAAAAATTTACTTTCGCAAAGATAAAGGCGAGTTTTTCGCTAAAAGCGTGAAATTTAAGTACCCACGCCAGCGTAAAACTGTTGCAGCAACTGATGGCAGCAACAACTTCAAAGAAATTAACGAAATCAATACTAACTTACGTTATGTGATTGAAGAACTAGACCAAATTTGTCAAAACGACCAAACAGATGTTGATTTAAAACACAAAATTTTGGATGACCTGCGTCATTTAGAACACGTTGTGTCCAATAAAATCGCAGAAATTGAAGCGGATCTCGAGAAACTTACTCGTAAATAGTCCAATTCCTCACTGCACTGTAAGCCGACCTGTTTACAGTGCAGATGCATAAGGCTCGCGATTTACAGCAAATCCGCCCAAGATTGTAACCACACTTTGGCGAACTCTTCCGGCTCTTCCACTTCAGTGGCATCAATAAACAACACATCGCCAATACGGCTGCCAGATTGCTCAGCTAATAACTCATCAAACTGTTTACCCGCTCCGCAGAAGTTCTCATAGCTGCTATCACCTAAGGCAATCACGCCATATTTCAATTCAGGTTGATAGCCGACAACATCTTTAATTTCATAAAAAAGAGGCGCAATGGTATCGGGAATATCACCTTGTCCGGTAGTGGAAGTGATCACCAGAGCAACGCCTTCCCCCGCATTATAGACTTGCCAATCCGCTAGCGTTGGCTCCTCAAACACTGCCACTTCATGACCTTGCTGTTCGAAGAGCTCTTGCGCCACTTCCGCAACCGCTAATGCGTTGCCATACACTGTTCCGACAAAAATTCCGATTTTGGACACTACGTCCTCCTTATAAAAGTCTATCAAACAGGATAATCAATCACATTAATATCGAGCTTTGAGACAGTATCACCCCATCCAAATTGTTCAACTAATGATAGCCATTGTGCATCCCATGCCGCGACTAACGATATTTTTTCTTCTGTTATAGGGTGAATAAATATTAGCTGGCTAGCGTGCAGCATCAAGCGAGAGACTGAAAAATGCTCACTCACACCGCGGTTTTGACGTAAATCTCCATGTTTACTATCCCCAATAATGGGATGACGTAAATGGGACATATGACGTCTTAATTGGTGTTTGCGTCCAGTTTCAGGCTTAAGCTCAACAAGGCTAAAACGCGCTGTATCATAACGCCCAATTGCCACTGAACACTCGACTGTCGCCAAGGGTTTATAATGGGTGACACACTCTTGTAACCGAGGCTCTTTAGTGGCGTGTTTATCCGCAATTTTGTCGAGTTCCTCAAGTAACGGATAATCTAATCTATCCCCTTCTGTAACGTAGCCCCGCACAATCGCATGGTACACTTTTTCCATGGTATGCTGCTCAAACTGCTCGGCGAGTGACCTTGCTACTTCACTGGATAATGCAAACAACAACACACCCGATGTTGGTCTATCAAGACGGTGGATTGGGAACACATGCTGCCCAATTTGGTCACGCAGTGTTTGCATCACAAACACCGTCTCTTTGCTGTCGAGCCAACTGCGATGCACCAACATGCCTGCTGGTTTATTAACAGCAACCACATACTCATCTTGGTAGATAATATCCAGCATCCGTTATTCGCCCATCACAGTGAATTGAAAGTAGCTATCTAACTCACGCAAATGATCGAGGAATGCAATAAAGCGCCCTTCTTCATCGTCTTTGTAGATCTCTTCAAAATACGGTGCGATAGCAAAATTGCTCGGCAACATGGCACCTTGATCAATCATTGCTGTCAGTCGAGGGATTAAAATCCACTGAAGCCATTGGGCGGCTTCCATCGTATCGATGGCAAAAGGTTCCACACTCTCAAACGCGTCTGGACTTGGAGGAACTTCTTCCCATAAGGATTTGGCTCTCATCTCTATTTCAAGATGACTGAGTTTCTCAAGGATGCGCTGCTCAATATTCATACTAAAACCTATTCAAAGATAATAATTCAAAATATACCGTATTTTTGGACACAGTGTTGTCGCAAACATGGGGATGAGACAAGCAAAAAGCAATCATGCGTCTCCAAATTATGTATCTACGTCCATTTATTCACATTGACTAAAACAATTAATAATTGTTTATCATTTGTTGTATATTCTGCCTTTATTATTGAATGTTTTTATGCACAGTTTGCTTTTTTCATTATTAACATAAAGATGGTTTATCTATGGGACTATTAAAACAGTGGCGCCAACAAAACAAGACATGGAAATCTTTCACTAACAAATATGTACAGCTAAAAAGAAAGCTCCGCATTGCTAAGTTGCCTTCACAACAATATCAGCAATATCAATCGATGTGCGATACATACCAAAGCGCCCTGCTATCAGCGACCATCGATGGCGTACCTCAATTTATTGAGCGACCGATTAACAAATACCTGCATAAAACGTGGAGTGGTAAACAGAAATTATCCACTGCAAGCTATACGTTAGATTTAATTGAAAAAACCTTTACGCCTGAAGCTATCACCGCCATGTTTTCGGATAAACGAGACGGCTTAACGGTTGCGAATATTGAGCTAAAATCCGGTGATTTTGCCCAATTAAAAATGATCTATTCTCAATATCCACGTGAAGGGGATCTCTCCATCCATTTACTCAATGAAACGGGTGATGAAATCTATTTGATGAGCTTTTCATTTGGTGAACAAGGTCAGCTTTATGTCTGTTCCCTACAAGGACCATCGACAGAACAGAGCGTAGAGCAAGTGAAATCCATTACGAAACAGATGCATGCAATGAGGCCTAAAAATCTTTTAATGTCTGCTATTTATGCGGTAGCTGCTTATTTCCAAATCAAATCTATTCTCGGGATTTCAAATAATAGCCATATCAAAAGCCAGCATTTAAAATCTAGCTACGATACTTTTTGGGAAGAGTGTGGCGGCGTTTTAAATGCCGAAGGTTGGTATCAATTACCACTTCAAGAGCCAATGCGTGATATCGAATCAGTGAAAAGCCAGAGACGTTCCGAATTCCGTAAGCGCGAAGCACTGAGAGAAGCCATGTCGCAAAGTATTATTGAGTCCCTCACCCAATACTCAAACTCAGCTCAGAAATAAAAAAAGTAGCCAGTTAAAACTAACTGGCTACTTATCTATCAATTGACTTGCATCCTGCAATGCGACTTCCTGCCGCCTAACATCCTGTTAGATAAAAATTTAGCAGACCAACCGCTCTGCCAGGTTATCCATTTCCTTGTTTTTTATATGTAAAAAAGCTAAACAACTACCCTGTCCAGCCCGATAAGAATGTATTAAATCCATTAAGCAAACAACCTAGTGTTCTACATTCAGATGATTCAAAAAATGATAAAAAACTTAAAATGGATAGTAACGCTATGAAATTAAAAGTTAAATAGTTCTCATTTCGATAATGTGAAAAATTATTAAGATATGGCTTAACCAAATTGTAGGCAATAACCTACAGCACCATGCTATAAATCACTTACCCCTGAGATGATATAACGGGCTTCAGTTGTTGAATAAAGCTCGCAAGATTTTCTGCAATAACTTGTCGTTGCTTGCTTCCAAACGTTTCAACAATAATTTCCCCTGTTAAATTACACATAGAAATCATTTCTAATTCAGAGTCTAATGTGGCAATAAACAGCGTTGGCGGTAACTTTAAGCGCTTTTGAGTCACCAAATGCCCAATCAAGTTTTCCTGTAAGCGAATAAAGTCCTCTTCGCTCCACACTTGCACCAAATTCAATGATAAATCACCCAACGTCGCGCTCATATCTCCAGCTAACTGAGTGGTATAAAAAGCGTGAATATCGTCCTGTAATTGGAGATCTAGCGCATTCGCGACATTATTTAAACTTTTCTCTTCTAATGGAAACGGCTTAGGCTCCCAATAAACCACATCATCACCAGTACGAACGATGCAAGGAGAAGGTACCCCATACAGCTCAGCAGACACCGGTGGAAGTCCCGTAGCTTCTTGCCACTTAGCCACATACTGGCTGGTAAAATTTTTAATTAAATCAGAGATTATTGTATTCATCGTTTTTCAATTGTGAGAAATAACATTATTAAAACCAATTCAAATTGGCAGGCTCAATATTATGGATAAGTGGTATTATGACAGAAGTTAACAAACGAATAAAATGCACTCAGTTTGCCAATGTTCAGCACTGACACGCCGAAAAGATAAGGATCACTATGTCTCACTATCAAAATAACCCCGCTCTCGATAATTTAACTCTCGGGAAAAAGACGGCTTATCATGACCAATATGATGCCGCTTTATTGCAAGCGGTGCCGCGTAGCCTTAATCGCGATCCTTTGGATATTCATGCTGATACACTGCCATTCCACGGCGCCGATATTTGGACACTGTATGAACTCTCTTGGCTAAATACCCGTGGTGTTCCTCAAGTAGCGATAGGCTCCGTCAGTGTAGATGCCACAAGTGAAAACTTGGTGGAATCAAAAAGCTTCAAGCTTTATCTCAATAGTTTCAATCAGACTCGCTTCGAAACGTGGGAAAATGTGCGAAGCGTTTTGCAAAATGACCTAAGCCGCTGTGCTAATGGCGAGGTTAAGGTTACACTTTATAAACTTGATGACTTTACTCAGCAAGCCATTCACCAATTCCAAGGTGTCTGTATTGATGAGCAAGAGATTGACATCGATAACTATGAATTTAATCGCGACTATTTGGTCAATTGCACCCAACCAGAGGTTGTCGAAGAAACCCTCGTCAGCCACCTGTTGAAATCAAATTGTTTGATAACCAACCAACCTGATTGGGGCTCAGTACAAATTCATTATCGTGGTCCAAAAATTGACCGTGAAGCGTTATTACGTTACCTCGTCTCATTTCGTCATCATAATGAATTCCACGAACAGTGTGTGGAGCGCATTTTCAACGACATAACAATACTGTGCAAACCAGAGAAATTATCTGTGTATGCACGCTATACTCGCCGAGGTGGGCTTGATATCAACCCATGGCGCAGTAATGAACAATTCGAGCCTGACACGGGTCGTTTGGCACGGCAATAAGTACCTACTAAATTGAAAATCAGTGTAATTTAAGAGAATGCTATTTAAATCATTTTCAATGTAATTCACGCGTCAAGAGCCCAATTGGGCAAAGGAGTGTTACTTGATTACTCATATCAGTCCATTAGGATCTATGGATCTATTGTCTCAGCTTGAAGTCGATATGCTGAAACGTACGGCGAGCAGCCATTTGTATCAGCTATATCGAAACTGCTCCTTAGCGGTATTACATTCAGGAAGCTTAACTGACAGCAGTAAAGAACTTTTAGAAAAAAGTGCAGGTTTTGATATCAACATTTTACGTCGTGAACGTGGTATCAAATTAGAGCTTATTAACCCACCAGAAAAAGCGTTCGTTGACGGTAAAATCATTCGTTCATTACAAGCGAACTTGTTTGCCGTACTGCGCGATATTCTGTTTGTTCACGCTCAAATAACTAATGCCAAACAGCAGTTCCATCTCGATTTAGAAAATAGCACTCACCTCACTAATATGATCTTTTCCATCTTACGTAACGCCCGTGCGCTACATATTGGTGAAGATCCTAATATGATCGTGTGCTGGGGTGGACACTCCATTAATGAAAATGAATACCTGTATGGTCGTAAAGTCGGTAATGAACTAGGCTTGCGTGAACTGAACATCTGCACAGGTTGTGGACCGGGAGCTATGGAAGCGCCAATGAAAGGTGCCGCGGTAGGTCATGCTCAACAGCGTTATAAAGACAGCCGTTTTATCGGGTTAACTGAGCCATCCATCATCGCGGCTGAGCCACCTAACCCATTAGTTAATGAACTGATCATCATGCCAGACATTGAAAAACGTCTTGAGGCATTTGTCCGTTTAGCCCACGGGATCATTATTTTCCCTGGTGGCGTGGGAACCGCAGAAGAGCTCCTTTATCTGTTGGGTATTATGATGGATCCTGAAAATACCGAGCAAGTGCTGCCATTAGTCCTGACTGGACCAAAAGAAAGCGCGGAATACTTCTCTGTTCTTGATGATTTTATTCGCCATACTCTGGGAGATGAAGCGAGCAAACATTACCAAATCATTATCGACAACCCGCAAGAAGTGGCACGCGTGATGAAAAAAGGCATGTCTGCAGTGAAAGAGAGCCGTCGTAATACGGGTGACGCATACAGCTTCAACTGGTCGATTAAAATCGCCCCTGAGCTACAGCATCCGTTTGAGCCGACTCACGAAAATATGGCGTCACTGAACCTGCATCCGGGTCAATCCCCAGAAAAACTGGCTTCCGATTTACGCCGTGCTTTCTCTGGAATTGTCGCGGGTAACGTAAAAGAAGTCGGCATGAAAGCGATTGAAAAACATGGTCCTTTCAAAATTCATGGGGATAGCGATATCATGAAACGCATGGACATTTTACTCCAAGGTTTCGTGAAACAGCATCGTATGAAGTTGCCGGGTGGCACCGCTTACGAACCTTGCTATGAAATTGTGAAATAATCACCTACGTGCCAAGGAAGGCGCGTTTAACGACCAAACGGCTTATGATCCATTTATTAATTATTGATGCTTTAAACTTAATTCGACGTATCCACGCGGTTCAGGGGAGCCCATGTGGAGAAACCTGTTTATCCGCTATTTCTCAATTGATTAACCATACTAATGCCACCCATATTGTGGCAGTATTTGATGAAGAAGGTCGCCACCATAGTTGGCGTCATGAAAAACTGCCTGACTATAAAGCAGGGCGTCAGCCTATGCCTGAAAACTTACAAGCTGAGTTACCTCAACTCGTTGCTCAGTTTGAAGAAAATGGTATTCATTGCTGGCAATCTGAAGGTGATGAAGCCGATGATTTAGCCGCCACTCTCGCTAAACGTATTGCCGATTCTGGGCATACCGTCACCATCGTCTCTACCGATAAAGGTTACTGCCAGCTACTCTCTCCAAACCTGCGTATCCGTGACTACTTTCAAAAACGTTGGTTGGACGTACCTTTCATCGAGAATGAATTTGGAGTCAAGCCTGAACAACTACCTGATTACTGGGGTTTAGCGGGGATCAGTAGCAGTAAAGTTCCTGGAGTTGCAGGGATTGGCACCAAAAGTGCCACTGAGTTACTTCAGCGATTCCACACTATTGAAAATTTGTACGCCAACTTTGATGTTCTTGAAGAAAAATGGCAGAAAAAACTAATTAACCAACAAGAAATTGCGCTTATCTGTCGCGATATTGCCACATTAAAAACAGATATTACCTTGAAAGGTAATCTGAATCAGTTACGCTACGAAGCTAGATAGCAAACACAAAAAAAGGTCACTTCAAAGTGACCTTTTTGCTATTCAAACCAACCCAGCTTTGACTTAATAATATTCACGCGCCATTGGGTTTGCAGACCAAACACGTTGTACATGCACAGTAACTTCTTCACGGTCATGGTAAAGCTGTTTCGCTTGGATCAGAACATTGATACCATTCTCTTTCAGCTGAGCTTTCATTTTTTCCA
>NZ_WLUG01000050.1:0-7190 GCF_009706505.1 Providencia sp. wls1922
ACATCCGGCAACTGATTCAGTTTCGAAAGCACCCTTCCCAACACCTCGATATTATACAGCTCGATGGTCATATCGATAGTGGCGAGCTGCTGCTTCACATCGCTGCGGCTGCTTACCCCTAGCACGTTGACTTTTTCGTTCGCGAGGATTGTCGTAATATCGCGCAATAATCCACTGCGGTCATTGGCTATCACTCTTACCACCAACGAGTAACCGCTAGAGTAGTTTTCACCCCAAACTGCATCAATCACACGCTCTGGCGCGTGGCTTTGCAGCTCGGCAAGCTGTTCACAATCCGCACTGTGAATCGAAATTCCACGACCTTTGGTAATAAAGCCGACGATTTCATCACCCGGAATTGGTTGGCAGCAACGAGCAATATGGTGCATCAAGTTGCCGACCCCTTCGACCACCACACGCCCACTACCGTGGGATGGTGCTCTTGGGACACCGGATTTATTCTCCAGCGACTTCATCGCAGCGCGATCTTCTTCCTCTGCCGTCGCTTTATTAAACTTAGCTTGTAGGAAGTTAACCAATTGGTTGATACGAATATCACCGCCGCCAATTCCCGCAAGGACTTCATCCAGTGAGTGTACGTTATAACGGGCAATCAACTGTTTTTCTGCATCTCGTAAACTGATATCTAGATGAGATAATTCGCTGTCGAGAATTTGACGTCCCGCCAGAATATTTTTATCGCGGTCTTGTTTACGGAACCAGTTTTGAATTTTCGCCCGTCCACGGCTGGTTGTCACATAACCGAGGTTAGGATTGAGCCAGTCGCGACTCGGGTTTGGGTGCTTCTGGGTGATAATTTCAATCTGATCGCCCATTTGCAATTGGTAGCTAAATGGCACGATACGGCCACCAATTTTCGCTCCAATACAGCGGTGTCCGACATCACTGTGAATATGGTAAGCAAAATCGAGCGGCGTTGAACCTGTTGGTAAATCCACCACATCGCCTTTTGGCGTAAACACATACACTCGGTCATCAAACACTTGGCTACGTACTTCATCCAGCATTTCACCAGAATCTGCCATCTCTTCTTGCCACGAGATGAGTTTACGCAGCCATGCAATGCGGTTTTCGTAGCTGCTGCCCTTACCTACGCCACTTGCACCTTCTTTATATTTCCAGTGCGCAGCAACGCCCAGCTCTGCATCTTCATGCATTTGGCGGGTACGGATTTGGATCTCTAGTGTTTTACCATTTGGGCCTAAAACCACTGTATGGATCGACTGATAGCCATTTGGCTTTGGGTTCGCTACATAGTCGTCGAACTCATCGGGTAAATGACGGAAATGAGTATGCACAATCCCCAGCGCCGCATAGCAATCTTGCAGGCGTTCAACCACGATACGTACCGCACGCACATCGTATAACTCGCCAAATGCTAAGGATTTCTTCTGCATTTTGCGCCAAATACTGTAAATGTGTTTTGGTCGGCCATACACTTCAGCTTGAATTTGCTCTTTGAGCATATATTTGCGCAGTGTGCTAACAAAATTGTCGATGTATTCTTCACGATCAATACGGCGCTCGTGCAGCAATTTCGCAATTTTTTTGTATTCCTCAGGGTGCAAATAACGGAAACAGAAATCTTCTAATTCCCATTTTAATTGCCCGATCCCTAAGCGGTTTGCCAACGGTGCATAAATGTTGGAACACTCTTTCGCTGCTAAGACGCGCTCATCTTCGCTGGCATCTTTGACTTCACGTAAATGAGCGATACGCTCGGCGAGTTTAATGACCACGCAGCGGAAGTCTTCTACCATCGACAACAGCATACGGCGGATGTTATCCACCTGTACGGAACTGGTTTCGTTAGATTGAGTAGCTTTAAGTTCGCGGATGGCATCCATCTCAATCACGCCTTTTACCAGCGCATGAATGGATTGACCGAAATCATCAATAACGGATTGTTCGTCGAGTTTTCCCTCTTCAACTAAAGGGAACAGCAACGCAGCTTGTAAGCTACCAATATCCATGCTGAGCGTGGATAGAATTTCGGTCATTTCAATGCCGCGCCACAGTAGCAGAGGCGCAATATCCTGCCCCGATAATTTATCGTGACAATACTGCCAGGTATGGATGAGTTTTTCTTCTGATTGTTTATTATTCAAACCCAAATCATTAACCCATTTTTCGGGGGCAAATTCACCTGCTGGGGTTAAATGCGCACTTCTTACTGCAACCATATATTCTCCCTACCTGTTACACCTCTGGGCTACGAACAAATAGCGCCATGGATTCCAGATGACTAGTTTGCGGAAACATATCCAACATCCGCAATTGAGATAACTGATACCCGCCTTCAAGCAAAACTTTACTGTCTCTTGCTAACGTTGTTGGATTACAAGAAACATAGACAATTTTTTCTGGCATCAGTTTAATTAAATGTTCCATTACACCAGCGGCGCCTGCTCGAGCAGGATCTAGCAGCACTTTATTGAAACCTTCTTGCGCCCACGGCTGAGTGTGAATCTGTTCTTCCAAGTTCTCATTATAGAACGCCGCATTCTCAATTGAGTTGCGCTGGGCGTTATTTCTGGCTTGATTGACTAAATTTTCAACACCTTCAACGCCTACCGCTATTTTTGTTAAGCGGGCAATTGGCAGCGTAAAGTTACCCATCCCACAGAAAAGATCCAATACCCTATCTTCTGGGCTTAGATCTAACCATGCTAAGGCTTGTGCCACCATATGCTGGTTAATTTCACCATTCACTTGAATAAAATTGGCAGGGCTAAATTGTAAGGTTTCACCCGCCACCTGATATTCAGGTAAAATGGAGCCAGCCTCAAGCGGGACTAACTGACCTTCATTCCCTGCTAACCAAATACTAAGTCCATGAGACTTGGCAAATTCTAGCAAGTGTTTTCTATCAGATGCGTCAACAGGGGTTAAATGGCGTAGTAGGATAAGATTGCCGTTATCCCCGTGAATCAGCTCTACATGCCCTAATTTGCTGGCAATCGATAGCTGATTTAAACAGATGGACAATGGCGCTAACAGTGCATCAAGTTCTGCGTGCAATACTGAGCAACTTTTAATGTCCACCAGCGTGTTGGTTTGCGTTTGGCGAAATCCCATCATTAAGTGATTAGATTTATTTTGATATTGCAGCCCCAAACGCGCGCGGCGGCGATAACCATATTCTTCACCGCCAATCACCGAAATAGGTGGCAGTACAGAGCCAGTCTCCCGCCCCATTAAATGTTGTAAAGCCTGCGCCTTGCTTTCGCGTTGAAGCCCAATCTCTACATGCTGCTGTTGGCAGCCACCACATTGATTAAAATAACGGCAGCGGGGTTTCACTCGTTGCGGGCTAGTGCTAAGGCGTTTAATGACTTTGGCTTTGGCAAAATGACGTTTATCTTCCGTCAGTTCGACTTGCGCCTCTTCCCCTGGTAATAAACCAGTGATAAATATGGCTTTGCCATCATGACGAGCTACGCCTTGCCCAGCGGCATCTAAACTATCGACATGAACCGTGATTTGACGGCGTTGGGTGGTGCGGCGATTTGGCGAGTAAAATTGGGCCATAAGTAGTCACTAAACGGAGTTAAATAAATTCTATTTCAAGCCACAGGTGGTAAGCCCATATTTACTTTATAACGGCTTACTTTATCACTGCGACTGCCTGATAATTGGGTAGACAAATTAGCGGGCTATCATAGCATTTTTTTACCAAAATTAGTGACCACTTAGTTTTTTTGTCACGCTATATACTGACTTTTTTTATCAGCGTTAATTCGTCACCATAAATTTTCGATACTCTTCATAAGCATAATGGTCAGTCATTCCGCTAATGTAGTCTTGGAGCAGTCTGGCTCGATAATAAAACTCTAGCATCGATTTATCCGCATCGCTGGTGACTGAAATTTTTTCCAAGGCTTCGTTATAGGAGAGTCGATGTTTATTCGATAACTTATGAAATAGGCGAGTTTCGATAAAAAAGTGTTTATGGTAATTTTGTGCCACTAATGCCGCAAAATCCTCTCTATCCATCATCAATAGTGGGCTGTAAACATCTAACAACCCGCTAATAATTCGGTAGCCTTGTAGCTCTAACTCTTCCACTTCATGGTGATTAAACACATGCTTAAACGCCACTGTTTTTAAAGCTTTTAAGAGGCGATGCTCTTGGCTTTTATCCTCAAGTAACGCGCTGTTAAAGCTGCCGTGATAAATTTCAGGCAGGTTTTGAATAAAGCGCTGAGCACTGTAATGGGCGAGTTTTCCTGTAATATTGACACGCAAATACATAAAAAACTGATCTTGCTGAATGCGCCTTGTGTGGTTATCGCTGATATTATTGAATGCCCGCAAAATAGTTTGGTCGAAGAGATCCCCAGATTTTACCTCGCCCCACTCCGATTTTAGGTATTCAATTAGCTGCTCAACGGTATAAATGCCCTTTTCTGCTGCATCGTCTAAATCCGCAATACAGTAAGAAATATCATCCGCAGCTTCCATGATATAAGAGAGCGGAAAACGGCAATATTTTCCCATTTCCAATTTTTTACTTAACTCGCTGACAAAATCCGCTTCAGACCAATAATAGCCCGGTTTTTTCATTAAATAATCAAATTCTGGCGGGATAGGCTCAAGGTCATAAGCGCCGCGAGTGTATTTCAAAATAGAGCCAATTTGGGCGTAGGTTAAATTCAGCTTGAGCAGGCGATGCGCCATGCGCAGCCCTTGAGCGTTCCCTTCAAACGAGCATAAATCACGCTTAAGCTGACGACGAAATAGATCCTGTTTTTCATTACCAGTCAGTTGTAACGCTTTAATTTTGCAAGGGTCTGTCGTTTCTGGCGTGAAGAGATAATCTGGCGATAACAATTTACTGAACCAGCGTTGAATAGCCGCTTCACCGAAATGCCCAAACGGCGGGTTGCCAATATCGTGCATCAAACACGCCATTTCCACCAGGCTTTCAAAGGCATCACAACGGTCCGTTAATCCATATTCATCAAGCATTTTTTTCTTTTTCAGCTCACCCAACACCGTTTTACTGATGTAGCGCCCAACTTGTTGGACTTCAAGAGAATGGGTTAAACGGCTGCGTACGGCGGAGTTTTGTTCAAGGGGAAAAACTTGGGTTTTCTGTTGTAAACGACGAATCGCAGCGGAGTTGATAATCCGCCCACGGTCACTTTCAAAGAGACGGTTTACGGCATCTTCATCATCGGGTGAGACTTTTTGATTTTTCGCACTGCTCATATAGTTACGCTGGAAACTCAGTTTTTTAACAAAATTAATCTTTTTTCCCGCCATGCTAGCCTCTATGCCTTACCGTTTTATTCCTGAATCTCCAAAGAAAAGGCAGAGGAAAACCCACCTTTCGATGTTACACTTTAGCCATCTACGACATAAGTGTCTAATTAATCAACAGTGAGTATGACATAATGAAAATCGGTATCATAGGTGCGATGGAGCAAGAAGTTGCGACCCTGCGCGAAAAAATTGAAGGTTGCCAAACATTGAGCCTTGCTGGCTGTGAAATTTATACAGGGAAAATAAACGGCGTTGACGTCGCTTTATTAAAATCGGGCATCGGTAAAGTCGCAGCGGCAATCGGTACCACATTATTGTTAGAACACTGCAAGCCTGATGTTATCATCAATACAGGTTCTGCGGGCGGTTTAGATCCACGTTTAAATGTAGGTGATATCGTCGTATCTACCGAAGTGCGCTACCACGATGCGGATGTCACCGCATTTGGTTATGAGCCGGGTCAAATGGCACAGTGCCCACCGGCATTTATTGCCGATGCAAAACTCATTGAAACTACCGAACAGTGCGTGAAAGCGTTAGATATGAACGCCGTTCGCGGTTTGATTTGCAGTGGTGATGCTTTCATCAACGGAGCTGAGCCTTTAGCGCGTATCAAAGCGACATTCCCGACCGTTGCTGCCGTTGAAATGGAAGCCGCTGCTATCGGCCATGTCTGCTACCAGTTTAACGTGCCTTTTGTGGTGGTTCGTGCAATTTCAGATGTGGCAGATAAAGAGTCCCACACTAGCTTTGACGAGTTTTTACCTGTCGCTGCACGCCAATCATCCTTGATGGTTGCTGCGATTGTCACAGCATTAGCGTAATTTATTTCTCACTTTCTAAGGCATAACTGACCTTCATTTATGCCTTTTCTAATACCTCTTTGTGAAGTAATGCTATGAATCTAACGACCAAACTCATGCGCTCACTGATTGGTTTTCTATTTTCCTTAACCCTAATCAATAGTGCATTCGCCACCCCCAAATCCCGAGTCATTAGTTTATCACCTGCCAATACGGAGCTGGCTTATGCCGTAGGGTTGGGAGATAGCTTAATTGCCGTAAGCGCCTATTCCGATTACCCAGAATCTGCCAAAAAGCTTGAGCAAGTAGCGGATTGGCAAGGGTTAAATGTGGAACGAATTATTGCCTTAAAGCCAGATTTGATCTTGGCGTGGCGTGGCGGTAACCCGCAGCGACCTCTGGATCAGCTTGCATCGTTAGGGATTCCAATTGTCTATTTTGATCCGCAAAGCATTGATGGGGTTATCGCCTCACTAGAGGAGCTTGCACAATACAGCCCTCACCCAGAAATGGCAGAGAAAAATATCACCCAATTGCGCAGTACGTTAAAGATGCAAAAAGATAAATTAGATAGTAATAAAAAACCTAAGCAATTATTTATCCAACTCGGCACGCAGCCATTATTTAGCACAGGAGATAATACTCTTCAAAATGATGTCGTTAAGACTTGCGGCGCTCAGAATATTTTTGAAAACAGCGCTGTCCAATGGCCTCAAGTCAGCCGTGAGCAAGTCCTCGCTCGCAAACCTGATGCCATCATTATGACCGGTTCCCCCGAGCAAGAAAAAGCCGTCAAAGCCTTCTGGAGTACTCAACTCAATGTCCCTATTATTCGCTTAAATGAGGATTGGTTCCACCGCGCCGGCCCCCGCATCATCAATGCCACCGAGCAGCTATGCAATCAGCTAAACGCTCTACCAAACTAAGAAAAGAAATTAAGAATCTAAGAATCTAAGAATCTAAGAATCTAAGAATCTAAGAATCTAAGATTACAGCAGGATTTTTTGAGCAGAATTAATACAACAGGACAATAATATAATCGAACTAATTTTTTTCGTTTAAAATCTCACGAAAAAAGATTTTTCTAAATAGTTCGAG